>JBGSMH010000399.1:0-5960 GCA_041740275.1 Phycisphaerae bacterium | reverse complement strand
GAAACAATCAGCGGCAGGACCGAGCGCTGGGGATGGGATGATTCACAATAAGTCGCATACGACACCTCTTCTCAAACAGCGGTTGTTATCACCGCGTAGAGGAATATACCAACCGTTCTCAGAAAGTGAAGTGCAAAATGGACACTTCAAATCGGTGAGGGCACTGAAGGCCGATGCGAGGTGATTAGGAGAATCGGCTTCTCAATCCCAGCGTTGCAATGTACCCGGGGTTGCGTATCCTAAAAATCTGACCCCAAGGAGACAGAGCATGGCCGATATCAAGCCGTTCGCGGCGATTCGTTATTCACCGCGATTTGGACCGGATTTGTCCAGCGTCGTCGCGCCGCCTTACGACGTGCTGGACGAAGCGGGCAAGAAAAAGCTGCTGGCCAAAAGCCCGCAGAATATCATCGAGATCGACCTGCCCTACCTCCCGGCCAAGCAGGTCGGGCCCGATTCGTTCTATCAACATTCGGCCGCGACGCTCGCAAGCTGGCTGGGTGATGGCACACTGGTGCGCGATACCGAACCGGCGCTTTACGCGTACACCCAGGTCTTTTCGCATCGCGGGCAGGAATATCGCCGTCGCGGGTTCTTTGCGGTGGTGCGGCTTGAATCGTTCAGCACTCCCGCCGCCCCAACCAACGTTGTGCCGCATGAAAAGACCTATCCCGAGGCGATCCAGGACCGGCTAAAGCTCATCCGAGCGACGCAGGTGCAGTTGTCGCCGATCTTTGGGTTGTTTCCGGACCCGCACAATGCGGTCAATGATGTGCTGTATCGCGACCTGAGTCCAGCGCCGATCAGTGCGACACTCGATGGGGTCGAAAGCCAACTCTGGCCGGTGACGGATAGCGAAACGCAGCAGTTGGTAATCGAGGCGATGAAGAGCAAGAAGGTCTACATCGCCGACGGGCATCATCGCTACACGATGGCGTTGGCGTATCAAAAGGAGCAGGCCGCCCTGCACGGCGGGAAACTGCCCGACAACCATCCGGCCAACTATTGCCTGTTCGTGCTGCTGAGCATGCACGATGCGGGTTGCGTCATCCTGCCCACACACCGCATCGTCGGCAATCTCAAATCATTCGATCTGGCGACACTAAAAAACAAGCTTGCGGACGCGTTTGATGTCCAGGAATCGAAAATGGGTGTGGATCAGATCGCAGAGTTTGAATCAACCCTCGCCGAACAGCCCGGCAACGTTTTTGGGCTATACGAGGGCAAGAGCAAGAAGCTGTACACGCTGTCGCTAAAACGGCCGGACTTGCTCAAACGCTACGAGCCGAATCAATCGGATGCGTGGCGATCGTTGGATGTGGCGATCCTGAGGCGGTATCTGCTCGATGAGATCATCGCACCGACGTTCGCCGATGGTGAGATCAAGCTCGCCTACACCGCCGATGCGACTGAAGTGCCGAAGCTGACCGACGGTGAAAAGTTCCCCATCGCACTGATCCTGCGGCCAACTCCGCTGAAGGCGTTAGAGGATCTGGGGGCGCATGGCGAAGTCATGCCGCAAAAGAGCACGTTTTTCTATCCGAAGCTGCTGACCGGCATGGTGATTAACCCGGTGGCCTGATGCGGGTATGATCGATGGATCGATCGAACCGGTTTCGGTGTGCGTTGTGTGAGGTGACGCATGGATGCGTTCAATTTGCGCGGCAAGGATGCGGCGGTCTGCTGTCACGAATGCGGATACCCCCGGCGCGGGCTCAGCGAGGCCACCCGCTGCCCGGAATGTGGCACCGAGCCCATCGCACCACCGCCTTCCCCGCGCGGTCTGCCCGCACTGAGCATCACACAGCACGGCCAGTTGCGTCTGGTCACAATTGGTCTGCTGCTGCTTCTGTACGCCAGCTATTATTCGATGCAGTTGGCGGTGTTGATGAACTACGAGCAGTTGTCGCTGCATGCGATCAACCTGCCCAGCCCCAAAATCGCCGCCGTCACGCTGGTGCAGCGTGAGATCGGGGGCAGACCCGGTCCGTGGGGGACGATGGGGTGGACCTGTGTGTTGTTTCAGCTCGTTGCGGTCTATTTGATTACGGTTCCGACGCTGAAAAGTGTCGCCAACGAGGCGATCTTCTCGCTGCGTCGCGTCTGCCGCTGGACCGCGCTGATCTGCACCGCCGCCCTCATGGGGTTCATGCTCTCGCACGGGCAGTCGTATATCCCGCTGCTCAGTTGGTACACCTGGGATCTGCTGCTCTACGCGCTGGTGATCGGCGAATTGCCGACTAACCTCTTTCTGTATCTATACTTAGCACGATTGGCGGATACCGCGCGCCAGCCGCGACTGGCGTTATCGATCCGCTGGCTGGCCTGGATCGGCGTTGCGGTTCGGCTGACGTGTGTTGCGGTGCTGGTCTACCCATTTCCGTCGCAGGAGATTCGTAACGACATGCAGGCACTGGTGTTAGCGTCGCTGGCCTGCTTTGCGATCCCGGCGGGCGTGATCGGGTGGGCAACGATCCTCGCGCTGACGATCCGCACGCTGCGACTCGGCTTCACCAAACCTGCCCGCCGGATGGTCGCACTGGCGCGCGACCGGGCACCGGTCGTGCGAAGTTTGCTGCACTTGATCGAACGCCACGGCGCAAGAACGTGCGTCACGCTGGGATTGATCCTCTGGCTTCTGGCGATCGCCAGCAATTTCACCGCCGCCGTCGGGGCGTACCCGGGTCGGCAGGGGTTGGGAGGCGAACTGCCCCTGCTCAACTACGCCGGTCCGAAGATCAGCGCCGAGTGGATCGCATCGTCCGATTACATGTGGCGGTACGGTTCGATACAATCGGTCGAGGTCGGATCGATCCTGATGATCGTGTTTCTCCTGACCTCAAAGCTCCCCGGCCTCACCCAATCCGACGACCGGGTGCGAAACATCGTTCGCTGGGGCATCATGATGTTGATCGCCGCCCGCTCTGGATGCCTTTTGAATCTGGACATCGATGACCGAAGCAGCACGCTCGTGCGCGTGGCCCACATTGTCCTGGTCGAGGCCCCCGCCACGTTTGCGATGCTCTGGTATCTATCGCGACTGGCACGGCTGGAACTGCTCCCCGGCCTTCAGCGACGACTCTGGCAATGGTCTTTCGTCGCACCGATCCTCATCCTCTTGCCGCTATCGCTTCATGTGTTGTCGAAGTACACGTTTGACTACCACCGCTCGTGGGAGATCGCCATCGTCGGCGTGATTTACGGCGTCGTCACGGTGATCGCGGGCGTGATCGGCGTGAAGCAGATCGCAACGCTCACCTGGGCGATTGCCCGGCCGATCTGGATCGCACCGCCTCGACCGGCCGACACCGATTTTCAAGCGGTCCAGTCGAAGAGCATCGAAAGTGGTCCGGCCTTCTGCTCCAATAACGCCATGTAGGCGGCTTGGGCATCTTTCGGCGACACGACCGAATACAACCCGTCGACTTTCACCCGGCCCTCATTCAGCCACGCCAGCGCGGCAGTGAGATTATCGGTGATGCTGTGCGGACGGAAATCGGATGCACTGTTCGGCAACTCCCATTCCCAGCCGCTGCGCAAATGGACATAGCCGTGAAAGATCGCGTGAAATATGTCGAACGCATCGACCGGGGCGCGCTTTTTCCACGGCACGCCGACAAGCACCATTTCGCCGCCTTTGCGGACGGTTTTGATCGCATTGAGAACGGCGCCTTCGTGGCCGGTACAGTCGATCGCGATCGCGTACTGCTGCTTGTCGGCCGGATCGTTCGGGTCGATGCTGGCGCGGGTGTCGCGGATGCCGACGCTGTTGGCCTGCACACGCCTCGATTCGACCGGATCGACCGCGGTGACACGATAGCCGGACGCGGCAAAGATCTGCGCCGCCAGATTGCCGACGATCCCCAGTCCCACGACCAACACGCGTTCGTTTGGCCGGGCGTCGGTCGTGGAGAGCGTCGTCCAACTGACGCCCATCAATCGCGAAAAGATCGCCACGCGCGGATCGAGACCATTCGGCACGCGCACGACATGCCCTTGTACCGTGCGATTGCGGGCCTGATGTTGGCCCATGCAGTGGACGCGGTCGCCGGGACGAAAGCCGGTGACGTTTTCGCCGACCGATTCGATCTCCATGATCGCGGCGTACCCGCAAGTTCGCGGCGGATGCGCGGGGGTGTCAAAAATCGCGTTTAGCTCTGTCCCCGGACTGATCAGGCTGACCAGCGTTCGGCCAACGATCTGATCGTGCGTGGGAGGCGTATCGTCAAAGCTCCAGTCGGCGAGTTCGGCGCGCCGCTCGCCGGTGAAAACTACTGCCTTGATTTGAGATTGTGTGGGCGTACTCATCGGATTTGGATTCCTTCCTGTTTCGCGACCTTCCGCACATGCGCCGCCGCCTGGTCGAACTCCTCGGGCGTCGACAAATGCTCCAGCATCAACGGCGTATCCGGGTGCAGCCGATCAAGTTGCCGCAGGAACTCGGCGTAATCGAGATAGCCGGTGCCAGGGAGACACTCATCAAGATGCAGGGTCAGGTTGTTGGCGATCGTGATGTCTTTGCCGTGACACCCGCGGATGTACGGGCCGAGTTTCTCGAAGCATTCGCGAAGCATCGTTTTGGTGTCGAAGATGCGGGCCGGACAATTGACGATGTTGACCGGATCGAGATGGACCGCGAACTGCTTGCGATCGATCGCGTGGATCAGTTGCAGGTACGCATCCGCACTGTCCGGCCAGATCCAGGGCATAGTTTCGAGGGTGTAGCATGTGCGCTTCGGTTTGGCCGAGTCGATTATATGGCGAACGATTTCGACGATCATGTCGAATGTTTCGCGGGTGAGATTTTTCGGGTCCGGTCCGTCCCACTTTTGCCCGCGCGAGCCGGCGATATTGACGCACAGCCGCGCCCCGACTTCATCTGCCATCGCCAGGGCGCTGATGCACTTGTCGATCGCCTCCTGGCGCGCCTTGGGATCGTCGCTGAGCGGATTGCTCCACGCCCCGACTTCGGCAAGGACCAGATCATTCGCCGCTGCCGCGCTGGCGTAGGCGGCGATCTGGTCGGGCTGCAGCCCCGGCACGTACGCCGCAGAATAGCCCAGCTTACGATGGGCTCGAGCCCAATCGTCTGCGTTGTCAAACTGTCCGAAAATCGGTCCGCCCAGTCTCATGCGATGCCTCCAATGGCTGTAAATGCTGCAAATAATCTAGCTTCGCGCGTTGGCGCTTTGCTATCTCTCCGATTCCGAATTACATATCCATAACTCCAAGGAGCTCTTGTGCCTCAGATCGATCTGGATTCGGTAAGACTCGCATTTCTGGTTTCGGGAAGTGCCACCTGGACCGGCGATGATTCGGTCCACGAGAAGACGGTACCCTACTCGATCATCGCCCAGCCAACGACCGGTGCGTATGAGATCACCTATGCCGGGCGAAGCGAACGAATCGACACGGGTGACGCATTCTTCGCGCCCCCCAACACGCCGCTGCATATCACGCATCGGATGCACGCCGGGCAGTTCTCGGCGCGGTGGGTACACCTGACCTTTTCGATCTTCGACGGGCTGGACCTCTTCTCGCTCTATGAATCGCCGATGCGATTGACCGGAGCGAACGCGAAGCGCATGGGCGAACTGATTGAGCGACTGCTCCGCCCATCGCCCGACGGCATCCTGGCACGTCTGACTGACACCGCTTCCTGCATTGCGAACGCCTGGCCGATCGCGGAACTGGTCTGCTCGGTCTCCACGCCGCGTCGCGATGCAGATGAAGTATTGCGGCGGACCGAGCGGCTTGCGCCACTGCTGGCGTATGTGCGACAAAATCTCGGCTCGCCGCTGACCGTACCGGATCTGGCCGACCGGGCGTACATGTCGCCATCGGGGTTTTACGCCTATTTCAAGCAGCACCTCGGATCGACGCCGCTGGCGTATGTGAAGCGGATGCGCCTCGATGAGGCCGCCTATCAATTGACCCGCACCGACCTGTCGCTCGACCAT
>JBGSMH010000398.1:0-3699 GCA_041740275.1 Phycisphaerae bacterium | reverse complement strand
CATGGCAGAGTCTGCTGACATCCTCACTGAGCCCGATGTCCGCGTCATCCTCCCCGACCTCGGTGCCGGTTGCTCGATGGCGGATATGGCCAACCTCGATCAGACGCTCGAAGCGTGGGAACAACTGACCTACGTCCTGGGCGATCATCCGATCATCCCCATCACCTACATGAACTCGTCGGCCGCCATCAAAGCGTTTGTGGGCGAGCATGGCGGAGCGGTCTGCACCAGTAGCAATTGTCGCAGCGTGCTGGAGTGGGCCTTGGCCGACGGGGAATCGCCGATCGCAAATCGCAAATCCCAAATCGCAAATCCGAAAATCCTCTTCTTCCCCGACCAACACCTTGGCCGCAACACTGCCTACGCGATGGGCACGCCGCTGGACAAGATGATCGTTTGGGATCCCAAGCTCGACATGGGCGGCAACACGCCCGAGCAAATCCGCGCCGCCGACTACATCCTCTGGAAAGGCCACTGCTCGGTTCACGCGTTATTTCGTCCCGAGCACATCGATCAACTCCGTATTCGCGATCCGCAGGTCAGGGTGATCGTGCACCCGGAGTGCAAGTGGGAAGTCGTCCAGAAAGCCGATGAGGCTGGCAGTACCGCTTATATCGTTGAGCAGGTTCGCAAAGCCCCGCCGGGGAGCAAATGGGCGATCGGCACCGAAGTGCATCTGGTCAATCGGCTCAAACAGCAGCACCCCGAGCAGGAAATCTCTGTCCTGTCCGATTGCCAGTGCCTGTGTACGACGATGTATCGCGTCGATCTGCCGCACCTTTGTTGGGTGCTGGAGAATCTGCTTGAAGGCAAAGTGGTGAACCAGATCAAGGTCGATGAAAAAACCCGCAAGTGGTCGCTGGTGGCGCTGGAACGGATGCTGAGCATCAAAGCCACCGGCAATCCGGTTGGGCAATCGCGAGCCGCTTCGCCTGCCGCTCCGATGCAGATTTCCACCGATCCGAAGATCGAGGATTGATCTCGGTACCGTCGCCTAGACGACGGGCTTTTGGTCGACCGCAGTTAGCGAGTAGGAATAGCTTCGGTGCTCCATCGGCTCGATCGTCTGCATCCAGCCGCGCCTTCGGTCATCGTCGCGACCATCCACCCCGCCGGTCATCGGCTCAAGTGCTGAGACGTATTCGCGCTGTCCCCAATGACACCACTGGCCGAGGCGCGGGAACTCTTCGATCGAGTAGTCGATCGCCACGCCCAGATTCAGCTTCTGATTCCAGATCGCTGCTCGCGTGCGGTTTTTGGCGTCGGCGCGGAGGGTGAGATAGCGAAACACTTTCCCATCGGCCGCGTGTTTGGGGGTTGGGGCTTTGGCAAACCCCGGTGCGATCCCATCGACAAAATAGGCGCGCGACAACTCGCCACGGTGAATCTCATGATCCACGACCGGCGCGATGAACTCTGTTCCTTCATCCAGCAACGGATAACCAAAATTGATATGCAGCAACCACGCGTGGGTGGCCGGTGCGTTGCCGACATTGGTGAACGTGTCGTTGATATGGATCGACGGCTCACCCAGTGTCGAGCGGATGGTCCGGCGCAGCTCTAGATTAGGCCCGTAGAACGCCCCGTACCGGATGATGCCAGTCACTGACATCTGCATCTGTCCGGCGTGTGGATCGGGCTGAATGATCGATTCGATCGTCGCCGAGGTGTTGGAGTGCGGGCCGTGCAGGCCGAGCGATTCGCCTTCGTCGGTCGCCGGCGCGCCGGTGTTGAAAGGCCCGCAGGAGGTCAGCAATCCGCCGGGGAAACTTTTCAGCCAATCCATTCCCTGATCGTACGCCCGCGATGGGCGCATCAGGTCGCGATGCGTGTAGTACGCCAGGCTTCTGCCGTTCATAAACGCGCGATCGATGTCCAGACCGCGATCGACCGCGATGCGATAGGTCAATCCCGCGCCGGTGTTAACTTCGCAGACGCGCACGCCGCGTCCGTCGCCATCGTCGAGCGTGTACGATTCGATCCCGCCGACCTGGTGCGGGTTGATAAACTTATCGGTGTCAAACATGAACAAACCTCACTTCTTTGCGCCTGCCGCCAATTCGATCTCAACACGTTCACAGATGGTGTGCAGCAATAGCAGGTGTGCCTCCTGAATCCGCGCGGTGATCGTCTCGGAGACGATGATCTGGATATCCGCAAGCCCCGCACATTTCCCGCCGGTCTTACCGAGCAGCGCGACGGTATTTACGCCCTTTTGCTTGGCTGCCACCAACGCACGATAGACATTCTCGCTCACCCCGCTGCTGCTGAAGACAAATAGCACATCCCCGGCCTGTCCGAACGCGCCTACCTGCCTGCTGAAGACATCATCAAAGCTGTAATCGTTTCCGATCGCGGTCAGATCCCCCGCCTGCGACGCCAGCGAGATGGCCGGGTAAGGCCGCCGATCCTTGTCGAATCGACAGACAAACTCGGTCGTCAGGTGCGACGCCTCTGCCGCGCTCCCGCCGTTGCCGCAGGCGAGGAGTTTGTTCCCTGCAAGCAGTGCGGTGCTGACCATCTGCGACGCCGACTCCACTTCGTCTTCAAACGCCGCCAGCGTTTGCAGCATCGCACACGCCCGCTCGATATTGTCTGTCAGTATGCTCATGATCAATCCTCCTTCTTGCTCAGGTACGACTCGACATAATCCCGCACGGCATCCTCAAGCGTCGTAAACGCGTCCGTGTACCCCGCCGCCCGCAGTTTGCCCATCTGGGCCTCGGTGAAGTACTGATACTTCCCCTGCAACTTCTCCGGCATGTCGATGTATCGAATCACCGGCGGCTTGCCCATCGCTGCAAAGACCGCATTTGCCAAATCCTTCCACGTCCGGGCGATGCCCGTTCCGCAGTTAAACAGCCCGCCGCCGCTTCGGTTGTCCAGGAAGTATTGACACACGGCCACCGCATCCTTCACATAGATGAAGTCCCGCTTCTGCTCGCCATCGGCATACCCCGGCTTGTGCGACTTAAATAGCGCCACCTCCCCCTGGGCATTGATCTGGTGATACGATTTCTGCACCACCGATCGCATGTCATCCTTGTGATCTTCGTACGGCCCAAACACATTGAAGAACTTTAAGCCCACGATGCGATCAAACAGCTTGTGTTTCAGTGCCCACAGATCGAACAGGTGCTTTGAATACCCGTACATATTCAATGGCCGCAGCTTGAGCGTCGATGCATCATCGTCGCTGTACCCGTGCGATCCATCCCCATACGTCGCGGCACTGGATGCGTACACAAACCGCACATCATTCGATAATGCGTATTCACACAGCGATCGCGTGTAGTGGGTGTTGTTGCGAAGCAGAAAGTCCGCATCGCGTTCGGTGGTCGCGCTACAGGCACCCAGATGCAGGATCGAATCGATCTCTATCGTTCCATCGTCGATGATTTTCAGGAACGCATCGGGTGAGATCAGGTTTTCGAACCGCAAGCCGCGCAGGTTCTTCCATTTTTCATCGGTGCCCAGGGCATCGACGAGCAGGAGGTTGTCCTGCCCCGCCGCGTTTAGCGCCGCGACAGCGTTCCGCCCAATAAAGCCCGCCGCCCCCGTGATTACCGTCAATTTGCTCATCTGGATAAACCTTCCAAAAGTACGCCTTCCGGGCGACTCTTTCGCTGGAAGGGCAATCTACCGCTGGCAAGGGATTATCACAATCGGGGGGAGGGAGGACTCAGGAGTCAGGAGGCT
>JBGSMH010000397.1:0-1546 GCA_041740275.1 Phycisphaerae bacterium | reverse complement strand
GTCGCCCACGCCACATCCAACTACCCACGCAAATCCCTAAACGCCTGACTATCCACCGTATGTTTCTGCCTGAACAGCAGCACAATAATCGCCAGCGCCAACGCCGCCTCAGCGGCGGCGATGGCGAGGATGAAAATCACGAAACTCTGCCCGCTCATCTTGCCCCAGTAAGCACCGAACGCCACGAAATTGATCGCCACCCCTTGGAACATCAGTTCCGACGACAAGAACATGACAATCAGGTTCCGCCGACACATAAACCCGATCAATCCGATCGCAAACATCAGCGCACCGATGATCAGGTAGTGTTGCAGAGCGATGTTGGTGAAAACTTCAGGCATGGGGAGTTTTGATTTTGGATCGCAATTCGCAATTCAAAAATCGCGAATCTTTCACGTTTCCGGATACGCCTTATGTCTGGGGTTCATGGTTCCACTGACCGGGATCGAGTGCGGGTTGTCGTCGACGGGCGTGCCGGGGACGACCAGGGTTTCAATGCTCTTGTCGTGCGGTGCGACCGCCACGCGACGACGCGACAACGTGATCGCACCGACCATCGCGACAGTCAAAATCACGCCGGCCAACTGCACGTTGATGGCGTTTTCTTCGATCATGTTCTTGCCCAGCGACTGGGCCGAGCCGATATCCGGCACGTTCGGGCGTCGCTGCATGTCGGGCAGGCCGGCTCGCTTGTCAATAATCAGGAATATCAGCAGCCCGGCGATCGCAAAGCCGGTGATCGACGCCAACAGCGGCGATCGGCTATACGCGTCGTGCTCGCTGGTGAACCGATCCGCAGCCCCACCGACCGTGCCAGTGACGGCTTCGCTGGCAAGCATGATCACAAACACATAGGTAATCAGAATCGCCCCGGCATAGATCAGCACCAGCGCGGCGGCAAGAAACTCGGCCCACATCAGCACGAATAATCCAGCGGTGGCAAACACCGTCAACACAAAATAAAGGGCAGAATAGACCGGCCGGGTATGGGTGACGACGCGGATTGAGGCGAAGATCGCGATGGCCGAAAACGCCCAGAAATAGACGCCCATCCCGCCGATTTCGGTCGTCCATCGGACCAGAATCGCACCAAAGATCAGTCCGGTGGCGAGTAGAATCGCGCCCCCGATTCGGCGAATGGCCGGCTCGCGTTTTCCGGGTAGCAACAGCCAGGTCGCCACCCCCGCGACCACGCACAGCGACACGATCACCGCCGGTGCCAGTGGCGCCGTGGCAACCATGCCCATCATCCCTGAAATCCCTGCGTGCGCATCTACCATAAACACCGCCAACCCGATCTATTCCCGATCGAGCCAGCAAGAGCGGGCAGTCTATGGGGGCATCGCGACCCATGCAAGCCACGCAAGTCAAAACCAAAACGTGACATCCGATGACGTGATTTGAGGGTCGAAGAAAGTTTGGCCACAGAGCCACAGAGAAAACATTTGGCATTTCTCCGTGCCTCTGTGCCTCTGTGCCTCTTTGGCCTATTTCTTAGTCACGCTGGACCGCGCCACCGTCTGTCCGGCGATCTTGTCTTGCAGCC
>JBGSMH010000396.1:0-1587 GCA_041740275.1 Phycisphaerae bacterium | reverse complement strand
GCTGGACAGAGTTCTCAAACGTATCGGGGACGGTCCGACCGATGAAGAGAGACGTGGCTTTCCGGTAGTGGTTGACGACAAGCCCCCGCACGAGGGATGACCCGCCGCTGAGGCAGACCGGTCGCAATCGAGGTATAATGTGTTCGCGAGCCGGTCGTGCGGCCTAATCGGCCGTACGTTCTGCAGCGGAGGACGCTCGATGAAGAACACGCTGGACTATGCGACGCCGACCGCCTCGAAAGCGTCATTCAGCAAGTTGACGTGGGCGGCGATCTTATCTGTTGTCGAGCACGTTCTGATTTTCGGGCTGTATGCCGCTGTACTCGATGGCGGGCGTCTGGCCAGCATGTGTGCTGCGGTGTCGCTGGGGTTCTGGCTGATCGTCCTGTTAATCGTGCTTCGCCGGCGCAGTCATCCGTCGAAGATCGATCTTGTCTTTGTCGCCTTCGGATACCCCGTCATCCTGTTCCCGTGTATCTATGCCGTGACAGGCCAGTTTTGATGCCCGTTCGACGCGCGCATAGCGCCCATTGGTGGGGACTGCCGCGGCGGTTTCGTGGGCCGGGGGCACCAATCCCGCTCTACCGAACTGCATGAAGTAACCGGGATCGAGGCGAAAATGGTTTGCCAGGGTCTGGATATTCATTCGGCTTAGTGCGCGCTTACCGTTGATCACCATCGACACCAGGGGACGGCTGACGCCGAGGATTTGGGCAATATCGTTGACCGATAGCCCGGCGGTAGCCATCAATGCGGCAAGCCGCTGGGCGGGGGTGGTGTTGTCCCGATCGAGCTTGGATTGCTTATCCTCATAGGCATCAACCAGATCGCTCAGCACATCCAGATAATCCGATTCACCGGCGTCGAACGAATCTTCATCACGGCTGGCGAGGCGGTCGATCATGCCCGATGCCCGCTGATAATCGGCCTTGGTGCGAAGAGGACGCAGCGGAACCTGAAGGATCAGTTCCATGTAGCTGTCGCGAATCTTGGCGGGCTTGGTTTTCATAGCTGATTCTTCCATTTTTCAGTGTCATACTCTTTGTGGGGCCGGGAAATCGCAAGGGACAAGTAACAAAATGTTACACCGTGACTTTGGTTGGCTTGTGGCACAGGAGGGCAGTCGCGCTGGTGAGGGGCGTTCGGAATCGGACTCCTGGCGCGGACACTTCTCAATAAAAGAACCAAGCTGGCCCGACGGTGTGTGGGGCCAGCTTGGTGATGAAGGTGATGGGTTTGTCGGTAGTCGCCGTATTACCAGGGCAGCAGGGTGACGGTGTCTGTGTCTTTGATCGTGTCACCGGGCTTGCGATTGACGAGTTGGACGAACTGCTGCGACCATGAGTCGATGATCGACTGGGCATGGCTGTACCAGGTCAGGCCGCGAACCGTGACGATGGCGGTCTGCTCGGCTTCGCGGTCGGCGGCCATGGCGATGATTTCGCCGGTGGCGGCATCGCGGAAGCGGGCTTCAAAAGCTGCCGTGCTCTGGTCCTTTGCGACGGCGCGGACGGCGTTGATGGTCGTGCCGATGAAGAACGGGGTGTAGCCCAGGGCGTTTAGCAGCACCTTGCTGGGGACCACTTC
>JBGSMH010000395.1:0-4192 GCA_041740275.1 Phycisphaerae bacterium | reverse complement strand
CGCGATCCGGTTGCCGCTGACGTAACGCCACTTGCGAACGGCGTACTTGAGATTGGGTCGCTGCGCATTCGGGGCGATCGTCAACAAGGCCTGCTGAACATCTTGCTCGACAAACGCCGGTGCATTGGCCAGCGGGCAGGTGAAGCGGATGAGCAGTACAAACCCGCGGCCTTTGCCGGTCGGATCGACAGCGGCGGCAGCGGGAGCGCCACCGCCGGGCATGCCTCCGTCGATGAACTCTCGCATCCCCGTATCGTTTGACCCTGCGGCTGCGCCTTCCCCGAGTTTGTAGCCCGGCAAGGCCAAGTCGGTCATGAGCTTGGGATTATAGGTTGAGGTTACTTCGTCGACGCGAATGATCCGGCGTTGATCACGCGGGACTTTCCTGACCGCATCGGCGTCACCCGCGCGGATTGCCTGGCGAAGCCCATCCTGCGGCGCGGGGAGCACGGTCGTGATTTCGCCGATCAAATCGTGCCAGAAAAACTTCCCGGCCGTCAGGCGTTGCACATTGCCGATGACCGTTCGCTCGGTCTCACCCGAGTTCTGCAGCGTACTCCACTTGCCCGAAAGGGAAGTGGCCTGCTGAAGGATCTTCTCGTTTTCCCGTCGGACTTCCTGATTGTTGTCCCACTGCATGCTTTCGAGGAACCAACGTGCCCCGACCACCGTCGCTCCCCCGACAAACAAGGCGGCGGCAAGTCCGAACCACTTGGTCTTGTCCTGCCACATCCGCTCGCGCTGAATCGCTCGCGGCAAGAGTGAGCTATTGACCGTCGCGCCGCCCATGGCCTGGAGCGCCAGTCCGTAAGCACCGACGATCGAAAGCAGGTTGTCTCCAAACATCGCCGCCTGCTTGGGATCCGCCGGTGCACCGGCGGACAGAGAGTCGATCCGCTAGACCGGCAGTTGCAGGTTCTGTTGCAGATATTTTTGCAGGCCGGGCAGTTTGAACGTGCCACCCAGTGCGAAGATTTTGCCGATCTTGGAATCGCGATGGACAGAGGAGTAAAAGCCGATCGACCGCTGGATTTCGGCCACCAGGTCGGCAAAGACCGGCCGCATGTGCTGGAAGATTTGGCGGGCGTATTTGCTGGTCGCCGCGTTGCGCTTGAGGTCTTCGGCCTTGACGAAATTGAGCTTGAAAGCCTTGGTCAGCGCTTCGGTGAAGTTGCTGCCACCGATCGGGATCGAGCGCATCCAGATGCTGTCGTTTGAGGCGATCAACAAATCGGTATTGTCGGTACCGACATCGACCACCATCGCCACGCCGTCGTTAAACCGCCCGTCGTATTGCAGGGCGTTATAGACCGCCAGCGGGTTCATCTGCACGGTCTGCACGTTCAGGTCAAAGTCGGTGAAATACTTGATGTGTTGATTCACCAGTTCGCGACGCATCGCGAAGATGCCGACCTCGACTTCGGGATTCTCTGGCTGGCGGAACAGTTGATACGACCATTCGACATCATCCAGCGGAAAGGGGATCTGCTGGATCGCTTCAAAGCGGACGATCTCAGGAATCTTCTTGTCTTCTACGGGCGGGAGTTTGACGAATCGTGCGAAGCTCGATTGGCCTGATACACCGGCCGAGACCACGCCTCCCTTGAAGGAGTGTCGCTGGACGAAACTCGCCAGTGCGGTCTGGATGAGCGACTCGCGATTGTCACCGGCCTGTGAGAGGACGGTTTCGTGTTCGATGAACTCAAAGTCATCGACACGGAGGGCGTCGCCATCGCGGACGACCTTGACCGCTTTAAGGGCGCGGTTTCCGATATCGATGCCCCAGGCGAATCGTGCGTTGGCCATGCTGTTACCTCAGAGGGTGCTATTTCAAACTGTCCGCCAGATTGACCCAATGCGCCCAAGCGAACAGGTTGCCTAAGCCATTGAACGGTCGATCGTTACGCCAAGTTGGATAGATTAACCGCAATCCCGCTGGCAAGGCAATAGTTAACCCCCCGCCCGACAATACAGTACACCGGATTTTTACTAATACGTCTGCGCCCCGGCGACGGTTCGTCGTTAAGTCCGAAGCCTCAAATCCCCCAAAATTGAACGACTCGCCTTGAAAGCCTAAATTGGGTTCCATGCCCCTGACCATCGACCGCGCATTTCCTGGCGGAAACATCATCGTTGACGCGATCCGTGACGACCAAATTCATCTCCACCAGGACCTCCGCGACACCGATCGCGGCTGGTTTTATTGGTATTTTCGCATCACAGGGGCGGCGGGGCGGACGATCCGCTTCAATTTCACCGCCAGCCGGGCAATCGGGACGCGTGGACCTGCGATCAGCACCGACGACGGGCTGACCTGGCGCTGGCTGGGGGCGGAAACCGTTAGCGGAAACGGCTTCACCCATACCTTTGGTTCCGGCCAGAACGACGTCCGCTTTAGCTTTGCGATGCCGTACCAATTGTCGCACTGGCAACATTTCGCAAATGCCCGTCCGTGGCTGGGCGTTTCGACCGTCGGCGTCACCCGGGCGGGGCGTGACGTGCCGATCGTAACCATCGGGACCGGCGAAGTTCCGATCTTTATCGCCGCAAGGCACCATTGTTGCGAGATGATGCCCAACTACGCCATCGAGGGCTTGATCGACTTCATTCATAACACCCCGGACGGCCAGCACTTAGGTAAGAAAGCGACGATCCACATCGTCCCGTTCGCCGATCTCGATGGGGTCGAGGCCGGGGATCAGGGCAAATGCCGCCTCCCCCGCGATCATGGCAGGGACTATGCGGGGACGAGCATCTACCCCGAAATCGCAGCAATCCGCGCCAAACTCGATCAACTCAAGCCGCAGGTCGTGCTCGATCTGCACTGCCCGTGGATCGCAGGGAAGAACAACGAGCACATCTACCTCGTCGGCTGCGAAGCGCCTGAATACGCCAGCGAGCAAAGACGATTCAGCGAGATCCTCGAATCGGTCGCCCGCGGGCCGCTGCCGGTGCCGGCGTCGGGATATCTGCCGTTCGGCGTCGATTGGAACACCAACGCCAACTACGATGGCGGGTGTGGTCTGGGACAGTATGGCTGGACGCTGGAGGGCATTCGTCTCTCCGGATCTTTCGAACTTCCCTACGCCAACGTCGGCGTCGCCGAGGTCAACGCCGAGAGTACCCGCGCCTTCGGTGCCGATCTGGCGCGAGCACTTGCGGCGTACATTTCTTCGTAGACGTGCGCCGTGTTGTCGATTAGCGTTGTCCAATTCGTGCAGACGTTTTCCATCACCACCCTCGGTTGCCGGGTCAACCACTATGAGAGCGAGCAGATCGCGCAAGTGCTGCGATCGCGCGGGTTGACGCAAATCGAGCAGGGCGGGGATGTTCGGGTCGTCCACACTTGCTCGGTAACTTCCCAGGCGGCCAAGGGTTCCAGGCAGCAGGTGCGTCGGGCAACGCGGCTGAATGTGCTCCAGCCCGCGATATCCGGCGGGGTGTCGCTTGAGGATCACCTCGACGACCAACCCAACAGCCGCGCCAAAGTGATCGTCACCGGCTGCTGGGCGACTTCCGACCGCGCCGCCGCTGAGAAGATGCCCGGCGTCGATGCGGTCATCACGCATCACGAAGACGTCAACGCCAAACTCTCCGACCTCCTTAACACATGGTTTAGCCGCGACGCGACGCGGAGCGATTCTGCCAATGCTGGCACAACCTCCCTCCCGCTGCTTAACGATCGCCAATCCGCTCATCAACGGGCATTCCTAAAAGTCCAGGACGGCTGCGACGCACACTGCACCTATTGCATCATCCCCCAGCTTCGCCCGCAGCTTTGGAGCAAGCCGCTCGACGACACCGTCGCCGAGGCCCGCGCGATGGTGGCGGCGGGGCACAAGGAGATCGTCCTCACGGGCATCTTCCTCGGTGCGTACGGCCAACCCACCGCACTGCGTCGCCGCCAACCCCACGCCACCGCCAAGCCGATCGCCGAGTTGATTGATGCACTTTGTTCTCGCGTGCCCGGCCTGCTCCGGGTAAGACTCAGTTCGCTTGAGCCGGGCGATCTGGATCATGATTTGATCCAAGTCCTCAAATCGCACGCGCAGGTCGTCCCGCACTTTCATTTGCCGCTGCAATCGGGTTCGGACGCGATCTTGCGGAAGATGAATCGTCAGTACACGCGGACACAGTTTTTAGAGATGGCGCAGATGCTGGCCGAGTCCTTTGACCGACCGGCCATCACCAC
>JBGSMH010000394.1:0-12367 GCA_041740275.1 Phycisphaerae bacterium | reverse complement strand
GCAGGCTGTCGTCGAGCAACACCATGCCGTACTTTTTGCCGGTCTGGATGTCCGAGTCGATACGGAAGACCTTGTTTTCGCGGATCAGGTTCTGAATCGACGGGGTGACGTACATGAACTCGTAGGCCGCGACACGGCCTTCGGTGTCGATGCGCGGGCAGAGCGTCTGTGACAGCACTGCGATCAGGTTGTTGGCCAACTGCACGCGGATCTGCTCCTGCATGTCAGCGGGGAAGGCGTCGATGATACGGTTGATCGTGCTGGCGGCACCGTTGGTGTGCAATGTGCCAAAAACCAAGTGGCCGGTTTCGGCAGCGGTGATGGCGGCACCGATGGTCTGCAAGTCGCGCATTTCGCCGACCAGCATGACGTCCGGGTCCTGACGCAACGCTCGACGGATCGCCTCGGCGAAGCTCGGCACGTCCACGCCCACTTCACGCTGCACGACGATCGACTTTTTATGCTTGTGATAGAACTCGATCGGGTCTTCCATCGTGATGATGTGTCGATCGAACTTTTCGTTGATCCAGTTGACCATCGACGCCAGCGTGGTCGATTTGCCCGAACCGGTCGGGCCGGTGACGAGGAACAATCCGCGCGGGCGGCGACAGATCTGCTCGGCCATAGCGGGCAGGCCGATCTGCTGGAAGGTAAGCAGTTTGTTGGGGATCTGACGCAGCACCAGTGAGGTGTTGCCGCGTTGTTTGAAGATCGCGACGCGGAAACGCGCCGCGTCGCCGTAAGCGATCGCAAAGTCGCCGGAGCCGGTTTCTTCAAACTCCTGCTGGATACGCTCGGGCGTGATGGCTTTCATCATCGCGGTCGTATCTTCGGGCTCGAGGATTTTGGTCTGCAATTCTCGAAGTGCCCCGTGCAGACGCACGGTGGGCGGCTTGCCTGTTGCCAGATGCAAGTCCGACGCCCCGCGTCGGACAACGGTTTCCAGAAGGCGGTCAATTTGAATGGTTGACATAAATTACTTCTCTTTGTGGGTCGGCGGTTGGGGGTCGTGGGTCGGTGCGACTTTATTCCCGACTCACGACTCACGACCTCCGACCCACCCTGATACTAGGTAACAATTCCTTCAACTTGTGCCACCTTGACGATTTCCTCGGCGGTGGTCGAGCCGTTGAGCACTTTGAGCTTGCCGTCGCCGAGCAGGGTTTTCATACCCGATGCGATGGCGGCGGTGCGGATTTTGTTGGTCGGGGCGCGTTCGAAAGCCAGATTGCGGATTTCGCTGTTCATCTGCATCATTTCAAAGACGCCCATACGTCCACGGAAACCCGTGCCGGTGCAGTGGTCGCAGCCGCGGGGTTTGTAGATTACTTTGTCTTTGAGGTCGTTTTCACTGATGCCGCAACGACGCAGCCAGGTCGGATCAGGATCGCGGTCGACCTGCTTGCACTTGGGACAGAGCACGCGAATCAATCGTTGCGCCATCACCGCCTGAATGGCCGAGGCGACGAGGAAGGGCTTGACGCCCATGTCGATCAAACGGGTGATCGCACCGGGGGCGTCGTTGGTGTGCAGCGTACTAAAGACCAAGTGACCGGTGAGGGCGGCCTGGATCGCGATTTCGGCGACCTCCAGATCGCGAATTTCACCGACCAGAATGATATTCGGTGCCTGACGCAGCATCGCACGCAGCACGCTCTTGAACGTAAAACCGATGCCTTCCTTGATCTGACACTGATTGATGCCGGGGAAGTTATATTCGACCGGGTCTTCGGCGGTGATGATCTTGCGGTCGGGGCGGTTCAAGACATTGAGCGCTCCGTATAGCGTGGTCGTTTTGCCGCTACCGGTCGGGCCTGTCACCAAGAAAATGCCGTTGGGGCGTTTGATGATCCGTTGGAAGACCTTGTAATCCTCTTCCTCGAAACCCATTTTTTCCAGGCCGATACGGACCGAATCGGGACGCAGAATACGCAAAACCATCGATTCGCCATGCACTGCCGGGAGAGAGGACACGCGGAAGTCGATCTGCTGGTTGTCGATTTTCAGCTTGATACGACCGTCCTGCGGCAGGCGTTTTTCGGCGATATCCATGCCGGCCATGATTTTCAGGCGGCTTAGGAGCGGGCCACGCATGCGTACTGGGATTTTGTCTCGAATCACACACTCGCCGTCGATGCGGTACCGCAACTGCACGCGGTCTTTCATCGGCTCGATGTGAATATCCGACGCCCGGTTTCGGACCGCTTCGGCGATCAGCGATTGCACCAGTTTGATGATCGGCGCCTGTGTGGCGTCGTTCATCGCGTCTTCGCCCATACCCTCGACGTCGATGGATTTGTCGATCGAGCGATCGACTGATTTGTCCAGCGACTTGTCCAGCGTCTTATCCAGCGAATCTTTTAGACGGTCGATGGTGCTGTCCATCGTCTTGTCGATTGTGTTGGCGGCGCTGGTGTTAAACAGTTCGTCGAGCACCTGCTTGATGCGGCCTTTGGGGGCCAGGACGGCGCGGATGTCCTTACCGAGGCGGAAACGCAGGATTTCCTGCATTTCAAAGTCGAGCGGGTCGTGGATGGCGACGCGGATTTTGCCGGACTCCATGCCCAGGGGGATGATGACGTACTTGCGCATCAACTCATCGGGGATCAGACTGACTGCATTGGGCGGGACCGCGCCTTTGTCCAGGTCCACATACTCCATGTTGTATTGGGCCGCCAACGCCTTGTAGACGTTGCTTTCGCTGCAAATCTTGAGGTCGATCATCGCCTCGCCGATGCGCATGTTCTTGGATTTGGCGTGGGCGAGGGCTTGTTCGACCTCCTTGGTCTGGCAGACACCAAGGTCGATCAGGATTTCGCCGAGTTTCTTTTGATTCTTGGCCATGAGTGCTCGGTCCAGTGGGTGAACGAACTATTCGCACAACAACATACCCCTGCAAACGGCGTCTCAACCAGAGTTTCGGCGTCGCTGACGATCAGGTAGTGACTTAACAGTGTACCTTCGACCCATGCGCTCACTCAAGCGATTTTGCGCAAGTAATGCGTCTTTAATGATCTACGCCGGGTCGGGCCGCCCGGTTCATCGCCGATTTTTCCGTCCGGTAATGCGAGTTGCACAAGCAAATCTCATGGCATATAGGATGTCCGCCGATAACGAAGTCAATATCTTCGCGTTGGCATGATTTGTTGTGATAATGGAGTAACGCCTTGGTTTTTAACAGCGTCGCATATGCGGTGTTCCTCCCAATTCTGCTCGCGCTATATTATGTGCTGTGCAAGCGCTGGCAGAACGTGTTGTTGCTGCTGGCCAGCTACTTCTTTTATGGGTGGTGGGACTGGCGTTTTTTAACTCTATTGTGGATCGCGACTGTTGTCGATTTTGGGGTTGGCCTGCTGCTGGACGATCCTAAGGCGACTGTCGACAACCCCCAAAAAGGACAACTGGAAGACCCGGAAATCGCCCCTCCGCCGGCTTTTCCGAGACCCGAGTCCAGTTTCATGCGGCTCACCCGAGCCGTTGCCCACCGGCGAAAGCTGGTCCTGACGCTTTCAATCGTCGCCAACCTGGCGATGCTCTGCACATTCAAGTACTTCAACTTCTTCATCGATTCGGCGGGTCAGTTTCTGTCGATGCTTGGGTTTACGGTTCATATGACCACGCTGAAGATCGTCCTTCCGGTGGGCATCTCGTTCTTCACGTTCCAGAGCATGTCGTACACGATCGACGTGTACCGGGGCAAGATTCGAGCGGTTCGTAACCCGCTGCATTACGCGGTTTTCGTGGCTTATTTCCCCCAATTGGTCAACGGGCCGATCGAACGCGCGGACCATATGATCGGGCAGTACGCGAACAAGCGTCACGTGACCGGCGACCTGATCTATAGCGGTTTGCTGCTCATGTTGATGGGCTTTTTTAAGAAAATTGCCATCGCCGACTCGGTCGCTCCGATGGTTAACGATTGCTTTAACGGGGCATCGATCGCCAATTGGAGCACCTTGACCAAAGGGGTGTGGCTATTTGCCATACAGATTTACTGCGACTTCTCTGGCTATACCGATATTGCTCGCGGGACCAGTCGGCTTTTGGGTATCGAACTGATGGAGAACTTCCAGCAGCCGTACCTATCCAGAAACATCACCGAGTTCTGGCGACGATGGCATGTCTCACTCAGCAGTTGGTTACGCGACTATCTCTACATTCCCTTGGGCGGGAATCGCTATGGGAAGGCCAAGACGTACCGGAACAACATGATCACCATGTTGCTGGGTGGACTGTGGCACGGTGCCAATTTCACCTACATCGCATGGGGCGGTCTCCATGGCCTTTTCCTGGCGGGGCATAAGGCGATGATCGGAGACCGCAAACTAGTCGATGAGCCGTGGAAATGGTGGCACGTCTTCAAAGTACTGGGCACGCTCCAACTTGTCCTATTGGCCTGGATATTCTTCCGTCCGACCCCCTTCAGCGTGAGTTGGCAATACCTCAGCGGGATTCTGACGCTCCGGGCGGGGGGCAAAATGTTCCAACTGGGGGCACTGGGGTTCAATGACGTAATCACCGTCGCTTTTTTTGCTTCGCTGGTGCTGATGCTGGATATCCCGCAATACCGGCAAAAAGATCACCTTGCGATGATGAAATGGCATTGGCTGCCACGCGGGCTGGTCATTGCTTTGATGCTGTTCCTGTTGCTGGTAATGGGCGAAAACAATGACATCCCGTTCATCTATTTTCAGTTTTGATACGTTGAGTCTTCCCCGGACTTTCCCGGTGGCGACCGCGTTCGCGATCTGCCTGCTGCTGGCATGCGAATTGGGAGCCCGCGCGCTGGTCGCAACGGGGCATTTGGAGGAA
This sequence comes from Phycisphaerae bacterium, assembly GCA_041740275.1. Classification (GTDB taxonomy): domain Bacteria; phylum Planctomycetota; class Phycisphaerae; order Tepidisphaerales; family Tepidisphaeraceae; genus BPJO01. The sequence continues at coordinate 7,555 of JBGSMH010000394.1, read as the reverse complement.
GACAAGAGTCTTCGTCTCACCCTGGTCACACGTATCAAGGAGATCAAGGCGCAGAAACCCCCGGTGTGGTTCCTGGGCAACAGCACATTGGACTGGGGAATCGACGCACCGGCGCTGTCAAAAATGCTGAACGTGCCGATCTACAAACTTCCCCACGGCAGCGCGACCGTCAATTCTTCGGCGGCGATGCTGGATTTCTACATAAAGCAGACCGGCATCAAGCCCAAACTGGTCGTCGTAACGGTGACCAAGGACGACTTCAACCCCAACGGTTCCAGAGCAAAAATCAGCCAAGCCTATCTTGATGTCGCCAATCAGAATGCGGTTCCGACCGGCGATTTTCTGATGCTCCGCTCCGCTCGGGCCAGCATTCGAGATAAGGTCACCGATGGAATCGACTCTCTGCGATATCCGAATAAACGCGTTATCGAACCGGTCATCAAGACCTTTAGTGGCAAGCCGATCCCGGACGACTATGAGTTTACCCGTATTCTCGTCACCGATTTTGAGTTCCGGGCCGATTGGATCAACGAACTCAAGGCGGTGTGCGACAGACACCAACTGCCTGCGCCCGTGCTCGTCTTAATGCCGGTGACCGATCGCTATTTGCAATACCATGATCGCGTGGTCAAAACGCCCACTTACGAGCAGATTCACCAGCAAACGTTGGAGACAGCACGCACGGCGGGTGTGACAGTCATCGACTTTTGGGAAACGCCGCGAACCGATTATCATATTTTTCGAGACGCCTACCATCTGACCCCAGAAGGGTGTGCCTGGCTGACCCCGTTGGTCGCCGAACAACTCAAAGGCAAGACCGACATTGCGGCAACCGGGTCAAAATAACATTGACTTTCGCCAGCGCGGTTCTTAATGTTCCGCTCTACAACTGAATATCGATTTTCTTATCGAGAGTGGCTGAGGGTTTGGGCCCGATGACGCCACAGCAACCGCCCGGAATCGCTTGCGAGGATGGGGACAGGTGCTAAATCCCGCCCGGATCAGGCAAATGGGCCTGTTTTCGGGAGAGATAAGAGGACGGCGACTTTCGCTCACCCCGGACGATGCGCCTCTTCTTATCCAAATGATGAGAAGAGGTTTTTTTACGGACGTGTTTCGAGTTACGAACCACGAATCATCCATGTCCTACGTTTTGGGTCTGAAATGTAAAGAGTGTGGCCATCGCACCAGCGCCAGTCCGGTGCATGTGTGCGAGCAATGTTTTGGTCCGTACGAGGTCGAATACGATTACGCCGCGATGAAGGGAAAAGTGACGCGGGCGTCGATCGAGGCCGGGCCGCAATCGCTGTGGCGTTACAAGGATTTGCTGCCGGTGGCAAAACCGGTGACGGGCTTTCATTCGGGGATGACGCCCCTGCGGCGTGCCGATCGGCTCGCTAAACAGTTGGGCTGCCGTGAGTTATGGATCAAGGATGACTCCTGCAACTACCCGACTTACAGCTACAAAGAGCGTGTGGTTAGTGTCGCGATCAGCAAGGCGGTGGAGTTTGGCTTTGATACCGTCGGCTGCGCCAGCACGGGCAATCTCGCCAACAGCACCGCAGCCCACGCCGCAATCGCGGGGATCAAGTGCTATGTGATGATCCCGCACGATCTGGAGCAGGGCAAGGTGCTCGGATCATTGGTGTTTGGACCGAACATGGTGCGGATCAAGGGCAACTATGATGATGTGAACCGGCTTTGCACGGAGATCGCCGACAAGTACGGATGGGCGATCGTGAATGTGAATTTGCGGCCTTACTATACGGAAGGTGCCAAGACGTACGGTTTTGAGATCGCCGAGCAACTCGGCTGGCGATTGCCCCAGCATACGATCAGTCCGGTTGCTGGCGGGACGATTTTGCCCAAGATTCACAAGGCGTATCTGGAATTGATCGAACTGGGTCTGGTTGAGGACAACAGCCCGCGGATGTACGCCGCCCAAGCCGCCGGGTGCAATCCTGTGGTCAAGGCGATCCATGCCGATCAGGACATCATCGAGCCGCAAAAACCGAACACGATTGCCAAGAGCATCGCGATCGGCAACCCCGCCGACGGGTATTATGTGTGGCACGGGATCAAGGATTCGCACGGCTGGGGCGAAAGCGCCACCGACGACGAAATCGTCGACGCGATCAAGCTATTGGCCCGAACCGAAGGCATCTGGACCGAACCGGCGGGGGGAACGACGCTTGCTTGTGCGATCAAACTGATCGCGTCCGGGCGTATCCCCAGGGATGAGTCGATTTGCATCTGTATCACCGGAAATGGGCTAAAAACCGTGGAAGTGGTGCAGGATCATCTGCCCTATCCGCGGGTCATCAACGCCACGCTTGATGAGTTTGATGCACTGGTCTCAGAAAACACGACAAAGGAATCTGAGCAGAAAACGCACGAAACGGTGCTTGCGGCGGTATGATCGGGTATACTTTTATCTGGAACGGATGGAGATATTCGATGAAGACACACACCATTGGCATCTTCGCGCTAATCGGATCACTGGTACTGGCATCGGCGACATTAGCTCAGAACACCAGTACCAAGGCTTCGGAACCCGCCGCTAACGCCAAGCCCGATACGGCGTTTATCGACGAGGGCATTAAGGCGATCGAAACAGAGTTTGAAGCGTTCGCCAAAGACCCCGCCGTCAATAAGTTGCGCGAGAAGCCCGACTATTTCAAAGACGCCGCCGGCAAGATCTCCGAAGAAGACCTGCTCAAGATGCTGGGCAAACGGCACAACCGCAATCCCGCACTCGATGCGTATATCAAATGGAACTTACTGTCGCTGCACCCCACGCCGTTTAGCGAGCCGAATGTGAAGCAGGCCGTTAAGTTGTACCGCAGTTCGGTCCTGCCACCGGCACGACCGGGAACCAATGCGGATCAGGAGATGCAGGGCATCCTGCGTCAGGTGACCAAGGAAAACTATCAGCAGGTCAACTCCCAGTGGGACATCAAGGTCGCCCAGAGCGATTTGATGGCCGCGCCTTTCCTCGATTATCGGGACGATCTGTATTCCCGATTGCCGAAGACGGCTGAGACATTTCGGTATGCGTTTGAAGATGCCGAGGGGCGAATGACGCGCGGGTATGACATCAAGTACTTCTTAATCAAACTGCTAACGGATGTGCGATCGGTGGCCGCGGGATCGAACCCAGGCCAGATCAAACAGTTGGCCGCGATGATTCAGTATTTCTCCAATCGGCCGGTGTTCTCCACAGTTTATGTGGCGATCGGACCGAAGGATGTTAAGGACAGCAGCAGTCCGCTGGTTTGGAAGACCGCCAAGCGTGGCTTCAGCACGAGGGATATGGAACTACTCGCCAAAGACCTTCAGGACATGGCCAGCGTCGGCTTCTAATCGTTGATTGATTCAGAGTTTAAGACAGGAAAGTTTCCATTCTCATGAGTGTTAAAGTTCGCATCCCCGCACCGCTCCGATCGTTCACCAATGGTTCTGATGTCATTGAAAGCGACGCCACGACATTGTCTGCGGTGCTTGATGACCTGAAATCCAAGGCCCCTGGCATCGAGACTCGCCTGTTTAAGGGTGCGACCGGGCAACTCAACCGCTTCGTCAATATTTACGTCAATCAGGAAGACATCCGCTTCCTGCAGAATCTGGACACCCCCGTGAAAGCAGGCGATGAAGTGAGCATCGTCGCCGCCATCGCGGGTGGGTAAGATTCTGCGATGGGTCAATCGACATGCCGACCATTTCACGCAAGTTCTGGATCACCTACCCAACGCAGTCGCAGGTGGACAAACCGATCATCTGGCAGATGAGTCGCAAGTTCCCCGATGTCGTTTTTGATATCCGCCAGGCGACCGTTCAGCACGAGTTGGGGATCATGGCGCTTTTGCTGGAAGGCGATCGCGCGCAAGTGGCTGATGCGGTTGAGTTTCTGAAGCAGGCGGGTGTGCAGGTCGATCCGATCGAAAAAAGTGTGGTCGAAGGCTGATTCTGGGTCATCGTGATTGAGCGACGCTGTCTCGGATTAACCGGTCGAGCAGCGGCGCGTTGGCGGGGGGGAAGCGGTAGTTGGGCAACTCATCTGCTGTGATCCAAAGCACTTGCGCGCAGCCGATCGGTTGGGCGTTGCCCGAAACGTATTCACATACGATCGGCATCAGCGTCACCGTCGCGTGGTCGTAGGTGTGGGTGATCGAAGCCAATGATCCGGTCGCTTTGACACAAATCCCGACCTCTTCTTCAACTTCCCGCACGGCACATTGGGCATCGGTTTCGCCCGGCTCGCATTTACCCCCCGGAAACTCCCAGTATCCCGGCAACGGCGCATCGGGAAGCCGCTGGCAAATCAATAGTTTCTGATCTCGCCAGACAATCCCGATCGCGACGCGAACGACGCTCGGTAATTCCCCATCCTGACGCGCCGTTTTTGCCATGTGGCGATTTTAGATCGAAATCGACGATCAGGACAAATATGGAGCACCCCAAAATAGATGTTTGGTGCGTCCGGAAACTTTCCGGCCGATACACACCATATTCATAACCGTATGCAGAATAGGGGCTTACGGCAATTTCTTGGCATTGTTATCATCTCAAACTGTTCGTTGACACTCAACTTTGGGAGCGTTATAGTCGATCTCGTCGTCGATCAAAGACGACCCAAAAAAGGTCATTGCGGCTTCACAGCCGTGGCGCACTTCCGGAGGCGGATCGGAGCCACCCCTCCGGAAGTTTCTTTTTATCCACGCCGCACTACACTCGCGCCCATGTCCGTTTCTTCATCCGATCCCTCAATCACAAAACGCCGCGGGCAGTTTGTCACGACTGTCATCTCCAACGATCCGATCTGTCGCGAGCACTATCGTCTCACGCTCGCGTGCGCGGATTTTCCGAACAGTGAGCCGGGACAGTTCGTGCAGTTGCAGTGTGTCGATCCGACGCGCGACCTGTACGAAGATCATGTCTACGAATGGTCCCCCGGTGAGCGGCCGACGATCGAGAATGCCGAACTGCTCCAACGTCAAACGCTTTTGCGCCGCCCGTTCTCGCTGGCGGGTCGTCGCGTAACCGCAAACGGCGTGGAGATCGACATCATCGGGCGCTCGGTCGGCGTTGGCACATGCTGGATGAGCGACTTGAAGCCCGGCGATTCAGTCAATGTGCTGGGCGCGCTCGGAAACGCCTTTACGCTTCCCCCGCCCGGCGGGATCGCGCTAATGGTCGGTGGCGGGGTGGGTATTCCGCCCATGATCTACCTCGCCGAAAAACTCGCACGCGAGTTGTCCGATCCCGATCAACAAAAACCCCGCAAAGGCATCGCCTTCTGCGGCGCGACCACGCTCGATCTGCTCGCTTTGACCGTCACCAACGATGCCCGCAAGCCGACTGCCACCAGCGTCGACCCGCTTTACAACATCGCCGAGTTTCAGCGGCATAATGTCCCGGCGATCATCACCACCGATGACGGCAGCTACGGGTTCAAGGGCTATGTCACGCAGGCATTGGAAAAGTATCTCGATACATGGATCACCGACAACGCCGACCGCAACCGCACCGTTATCTATACCTGCGGCCCGGAAGTGATGATGAAAGCGGTCGCGGCGATTGCGATTCGGCGAAATATCGATTGCCAGGTCTGCGTCGAGCGGGCGATGGCGTGCGGGATGGGGACGTGCCAAAGTTGCTGCATCAAGGTCAAAAAAGACGACCCGCAACTGCCCCCGCAGGCCGGTAAAGACTGGTGCTATCGCCTCGCCTGCACCGACGGCCCGATCTTCCCGGCTGAGAAGTTGATGTGGTAAGAGATGTCCAAGGACACGTATCAACTTGATCTGAACAAGCATGGCGGTGCCCATGTGGATCGTTATTCCCGTGGAGGAACACTTGTGGGTCGATATCGTCTCGATGGTTCACCGATCAAACACAAGGGTCAAACACCCTTGCCCATTCCGGTCGCCGATTTGGAGCGATTTCGCGCACTCATTTCGCAGATAAGACGTTAGAATCAAAACGCCATGGTTGCTCTCGCTGTACAACGTCGTGTGATGAAAGTCCCTGAGGTGATCCCGCCGCGGAGCACGGTGCGGCTGGTTCGCTATGACGATTTCACGTCAGATTGGAAGCAGGATCTTGGTCGCACGTTTCGCATTGGCTATTACCGGAAAACAGACGGGCTGGAAACGATCTGGCTGGTCAATGACGACGGGGAGTATGAGCAGACCGTAGATCGCGATGCCTTGCTCAAATACTTCGACCTGCTCTCAATCTCACGTGAAAAAGACCCTTTCGGGCGCGGCCGCTCCCCAATTCGACGCAAACGCCGGGCATCGGTATAAACATCCCGCCGCATTCGAACGGGCGGGCGATTGACGCCGACTGAAAAAGCGACGATTATTATTGTCGTTACGAAGTCGGCACACCCCATGTGGAACATCTATCTCATCTGCGCCCTGGTCGGCGGGACGATTTTCATCCTGCAACTGATCCTTTCCCTGCTCGGCGGCGGTTCGCACGACTTTGACGGCCACGATGCCTCGCCGGTGATGGATCATGACGCCCACTTCTGGGGCGTGTTTAGCCTGCGGGCGATCGTCGCGGGCGTCACCGCGTTTGGACTCGGCGGAATGCTCGCCAAGTCCATGGGCGCACCGGTCAGTATCAGTGCCCCCACCGCCATCGTCTTTGCGATCTCGGCAGCGATGTTGGTCGCGGTCCTGTTGCGAACGCTCACCCGATTCTCCGATGACGGCACGACCCGGATACAAAATGCGGTCGGACATTCCGGCGTGGTCTATGTCTCGATCCCTGCCGACAAACAGGGACCGGGCAAAGTGCACCTAGATCTGCAAAACCGCACCGTGGAGGTCGAAGCCATCACCTACGGCAACGCATTGGATGCCGGCACACCGGTGGTCGTCACCAGTGTGATCGGGACCAATATGATCGAAGTCATCGCCGCCCCGCAGGTGAGCGATGTCTATCAACCGCGAGCCGAAACGACAACCTGATCTGATTTAGTGTTTGGAAAGAAAGATTCGCCATGAACATGCTTGCTCAATCCTTCGATACGTCCGACAGCACCACTACGATCATGCTGGTGATTGTCGTCTTTTTCGCCCTGATTTTCCTGATGTTCGCGTACCTGTTCGTCACGCGCTATCGGCGTTGTCCGAGCAATCGCGTGCTGGTGATCTACGGCAAGGTCGGCGGTGGCGACAGTGCCCGCTGCGTCCACGGCGGGGCGGCGCTGGTGTGGCCTTTGATCCAGGATTACAGCTACCTTTCGCTCGAACCGCTCCAGATCGCCATCCCGCTCAAGGACGCGCTCTCAATCGAGAACATCCGCGTCAATGTCCCCAGCGTCTTTACCGTCGCGATCGGCACCGAGCCGGAAGTGATGCAAAACGCCGCCATCCGTCTGCTGGGCTTGAACAATCACGCGATCCAGCAGCAGGCGCAGGACATCATCTTCGGCCAGTTGCGGCAGGTCATCGCTTCGATGCGCATCGAAGAGATCAACCGCGACCGCGACTCGTTCCTGCAGAACATTCAAAAGTCGCTCGAGCCGGAACTGAAAAAAATC
>JBGSMH010000393.1:0-2661 GCA_041740275.1 Phycisphaerae bacterium | reverse complement strand
CGCGGTCAACGACATCCTCGGCGGGCGACGCGAAATCCTCATCGGCAACATGATCGAAGACCAATTCAACTACGCCCTCAACCGCCCATTTGGTGCCACATTGGGCACGATGTTATTGGTGATGTTCGTCCTCGTCTATTTCTTCGCGACCCGGCGTCGCAAAGGAGCGGTTTGAATGCCCGCAATGGTTGAGTTCAAAAACATCACCAAACGCTGGGGCAGCTTTACGGCAGTCGACAATGTCGATTTGCAGATCGAGCCGGGTGAGTTCATCACCCTCCTGGGACCATCCGGCTGCGGAAAAACGACCATGCTGCGAATGATCAGCGGGTTCGAGACCCCCACCAGCGGCAGGGTTCTGCTCGATGGGGTTGATGTCACCGACACCCCGCCCTATCGACGTGAAGTCAATCAGGTCTTTCAGTCCTATGCCCTGTTTCCACACCTGAGCGTGCGCGAAAATATCGAGTTCGGCTTGCGGATGAAGAAAGTCGCCCAGGCGGAGATGAACGAGCGGGTGGCGGATGTGGTCAAGATGGTCGCGCTCTCGGGCATGGAAGAACGAAAACCCAGCCAACTGTCCGGCGGGCAGCGGCAGCGCGTGGCGCTGGCACGGGCGATCGTCAATCGGCCCAAAGTCCTGCTTCTCGATGAGCCGCTCTCGGCGCTGGACGCCAAGTTACGTCACACCATGCAGGTCGAACTCAAACGCCTGCAATCCAAACTCGGCATTACCTTTGTCTTCGTCACCCACGATCAGGAAGAAGCCCTGACCATGAGCGACCGGATAGCGGTGATCAACAAAGGACGCATCGAACAACTGGCCACCGCCGATGAAATCTATCACCACCCGAAATCCACCTTCGTCGCCAACTTCATCGGACTGGCCAATATCGTCGGGGCGTCGGTTGAGGCGCGGATGGGCGATATTGTCCGTGTGAAACTTGAAGGCGGACTGGAACTGGAAGTCAAAGGCAACGGTTTCAGCACCGAATCCACACGGGCACTGGTCAGTATTCGCCCGGAAAAGATCAACGTCACCACCAAGCGCCCTGACGGCGAAAACGTCTTTGAGGCGACGATCACCGAAGAACTGTTCAAAGGTGCCACCGATGAACTGACCATCACCACCGAAGGTGGCCTGGAACTCACCGTGCTGGTCGCCAACGAAGGGCTGATGGAAGAAGCGGTGCATCAAGGGGAGATGATCTGGTGTCAGGTGCATCCTGAAGATGCGGTGCTGATTGAAGAAGACTGACCGGCTTTGTGCAATCAAGCAGAGGTTACGCAGGTCGCTTTTTCGGTGTCATGATTAGTTGCCGGGCAGATCCGGCACGACCCATTTGGTTCGCGGCCATTTTTTGGCGAAGCTACTGGCGACGCCACTTGGGCTGCTGCCGTATGCACCGCTGTTGCCGTCACCCCAGGGCAGTTCGGCGCGATCGATCGACTCGGCGTGCCCGTCAAAGAACAGCACGTTGGTGTATTTGCGTCCGTTGTGCCGCGCCGCGATGCGGGCGCACCCGCCGCCGTTGAAGTTCATCCAAAGCCCGTCGAAGAACTGCACAAACTGCGACGAATCCTTGATGCTCGCTATTTTGATGTTGTTTGGCCGCGACGTAATACCTTGGTCGCGACCCCAGCCACCGGCGTGAAGGGTGAGACGCGAGAAGGGGAACCCTTGCACGCTCCCACCGTTGCCGCTCATGCCATTGATGGCGTAATGCGTATCGATCGCCAGATCGACAGCCCCGCCGGTAACCCGCGCCGCGCGGAAGAACTGATTTGCCGCCAAGTCGCTTCCGACCCTCGGATTGTTGAACGGGGCGACGTAATTCGGGTTCCAGCCCACGGTCGCGCCCCAACGCATATTCAACGCTGACGGGCACATCAGTGCGGACGTGCCGAAGCTTTGCATGCTTCCCAGATCAGTTAAGTCTTGTGCCGGGGCCTGCATGTACTTGTCGCCCACAAGCAGGGTCGTCCAGCTACCCTCCTCGGTTGCCGCGCCACCGCCAGCGTTTCGATACCCCGCCAGTACGATATACCCGTTGTGCGCTTGGATATACATCGCGTGCGCCAGCCCGATCTGCTTCAGATTCGACAGGCACTTGACCGTTTTACTCGCTTCCCGCGCCTTGTTCAGCGCCGGCAAGAGCACGGAAATCAGCAGCGCGATGATCCCAATGACAACCAGCAACTCGACCAATGTGAATGCGTTACGACGCATAGAACGGCTCCTTCGAATGTCTGCCTTGGCTTTCCAGAAATGACGTTATGACCATAGCAGTACCACAGCGACGGCACGATAGTTTTTTGCGTCTTTATCGTATGATTTTGCGTCTTGTGGCTTTATAGTCAGCGGCCCAACCCAGTTCGGACAGAAGTTGAATTTTGAGTTCCGGTTGCGTTGCCTCTATCCTCTTTGACCTCTATGCGAATTCTCTACATTGATATCGATGCGCTTCGTCCGGATCGGCTTGGCTGTTACGGGTACCACCGAAACACTTCGCCCAACATCGATGCGATCGCCAAGGAAAGTGTGCGATTTAATCAGTATTACACGCCCGATGCGCCGTGCCTGCCTTCGCGGACCGCGATGTATAGCGGGCGATTTGGCATTCAGACCGGCGTGGTCGGACACGGTCACACGGCAGCCAA
>JBGSMH010000392.1:0-3217 GCA_041740275.1 Phycisphaerae bacterium | reverse complement strand
AGATATTTCTCCGACCGGCCTGCAAAGCCGGGGAAGACATCGACGACCTTGTGCGTCCACTTCATATAGCCGCGTTCGACGAGGCGAGAGACGAGGGTGGCGGTCATCGCTTTGGTGCCGGACGCGATGAGCATCGGGTCGCCCCAGCGGACGCGATCGGATTGCCCCGCCAATCGCACCCCGGCGGCGCCGATCTCGTCGATTTTTCCGTTTTTCATCGTCGCCGCGACCAGTCCGGGCACGCCGTAACGCTTGCGGTTGGCGTTGACGACATCCACCACCGAGGTATCCGAACCGGGCAGGTCGATGGGGATATCAATGCCCGGAATCGACGGGATCGTGATATCCGTCCCCGGGATGGTGATGGCAAAGAGGCTTCGTTTCTCGAGTGATTCAATAACTGCGTTCATCGCGTGCCTTTGAGAATGCTGGCTCTGGCCATCCATCGCGCAACGGGTTACGCCAGATGGATCGGCTTATGATATAGTCTCCGCCCGGAGACATTTGATACGCAATGATACGCCCAGCACGACTCGCCGACGTCACTCGAATTCAAGAGATTATCAACAGCCACGCGGAGCTGGGGAAAATGCTCTTCAAGAGCTATGCGCAGTTGTATGAAGATTTACGAGACTTTGCGGTGTATGAAGAAGCGGGCAAGGTGGTCGGCTGTGTCGCGGTGGGGATCATCTGGGCGGATATGGCCGAGATCCGGTCGCTGGCGGTGGATTCGTCGCAGCGCGGGCGGGGTTTGGGAACCGAACTGGTCCGCTGGTGTATCGACGACGCGCGACGATTGGGCATTCGCAAGCTGATGTCGTTGACCTACGAGGAGCGGTTTTTCGCCAAGCTGGGCTTTGTCGTGGTCAACAAGGAATCGCTGCCGCTGAAAGTGTGGAGCGATTGCGTGCGTTGCCCGAAGAATCTGGCGTGTGACGAGATCGCGATGGTGTACGAATTGACCGATGTGCCGATCCTGACCGCACCCCGCGCCACGCCCACGCCGCGCGGCGTCAGCATCCCGGTATTGCCGGAAGATGACGACTGATTTCACAAATGGATTCGGTAAATGCGTTCAGACCGTCGCGGCGGTCGCGGCTTCGGCCTGCGGGGCATCGCCCCACTGCTCTTTGAACGGCTTGCGAATCTTCAGGTCCAACTGTTGCAGCAACGCCTTATCCTCGTCATAGCTCTGCGAAGGCACGGCCTTGGTGAGCATGATCTTGGCTTCAGAACTGAAGATCGAATTGGCACCGGCCATGAAGCAGAGGGCTTGATCGGATTGGGTCATCTTTGCGCGCCCGGCACTCAGGCGAACCATGCTCTTGGGCATGACGATTCGCGTGGTGGCGATCATTCGCACGGTGTCAAAAACACTGACATCCGGTGCATCCGACAACGGCGTGCCGGGGACCTTTGAAAGCACGTTGATCGGCACGCTCTCCGGATGCGGATTAAACGAACTGAGCGTGCGGAGCATGGAGATGCGGTCGTCGTCGGTTTCGCCCAAGCCAATGATCCCGCCGGAGCAGATCGTCACGTTGGTCTTGCGCACGTTGGCCAAGGTTTGCAGGCGATCCTGGTAGGTGCGGGTGGTGATGATCTTGTCATAGTATTCGTCGGAGGTATCGACGTTGTGGTTGTAGGCGTTCAGCCCGGCGTCTTCGAGTTTACCGGCCTGATCCTGGGTGAGCATGCCCAGCGTGCAGCAGACTTCAACGCCCAGGTCCGTGACTTGCCGCACCATGTCCAGGACGTTGTCGAACTGCTTGTTGTCCTTGACCTGCCGCCATGCCGCACCAAGGCACACGCGGGTGACGCCGTTTTCCTTGGCGCGTTTGGCGGTCTCGACGACGTCGTTGACGTCCATCATCGGGGTGACGTCGATTTCGGTCTTATAGCGGGCCGACTGGCTGCAATACTTGCAGTCTTCCGGGCAGGCCCCGGTCTTGATCGAGATGAGTTTGCAGACCTGCACTTCCTCAGGGTCGTGGTAGCGACGATGGATGGTGGCGGCGCGGTGGATCAAGTCCAACAACGGGGTCTGGTAGATCTCACGGATGTCGTCGATCGTCCAATCGTGGCGAAGGTCATCATGCATGGGCAAACTCTGCTCAACAAAAAAAGGTACTACTCAGCGGCGGCAAGGTTCTGGACCATGGCGGGTTTGATCCGGCCATTTTCCCAGACAAATACAGCAACCTGTCCGGTGGCGTTATCAACGACATACAACGATTCGCCACCCTTGGTTGCGCGTGTGGCGACCAATTGGTAGCTTCGGTCCTTGATGGCAAATGCCGCATCGGCGGTCGGTTCCAAGCGCGGCTGCAAGTTGGCGACCAACAAGAGCCCGGCGAGGATCGCGAGCACACCGATGGTGAAGGTTTTCTTATCCATGTCAGTTTCTCCAGTGAAAGCGGGTTAAATCAATGTTCGAACCAAAACCTGCTAGCGACGTCGGCCGCCAGCAAACACGTCATCCAGCTTGATCGGCGGCATCGCGCCGATCGTCTTCTGGGCGTCATCGAACATGATCGCGGACATCTCCCGCGTCGTGGAATCGAGTATCACCACCGTACCCGCACGGGCACCCGAAAAATCGACCGGGATCATCACATAATCACCCGGCCGACGCACCTGCGCCTCGGCGTAGTTGGTGGGAAGGTATTTCCACACTAAAGCACCCAACAGCATCGCGTTGAGCGCGACCAAAAACCAAATCACGGTCGTCTTCATGGTGTAACCTCCAACGAAGGACAAAAACGAATATAGGACAAAAGAGTCTTTTTGTAAACCGCGTCAATCCAAGTGTGTTCGCCGGGCCGTCTTGAACATCACGCCCAAGCCCAGCAATCCCAAGCCTGCGAGGATAAACCAGGTTGTCGCGTGTCCCCCGCCATCCTTCAGGACAACCTGCTGCACCTTGTTATCAACCGTCAGATAGCCTTCGGTGCGGGCGTCGGGGCGATCTTCTTCTTCATCCTGCGCCATCGCTGCCGACGACAACGCGATCATCACTGAAAAAACCAGAACCGACGACATTTTGCGAAGGGAGGAAATCATCGATTCTCCATCATAACCACGTTTCCAACGGTCGAGCAAGTTGTCGAAAGTCTTCAACAGACAGACTGACAGTCTCCCACTTGGCACTTCGCCTTCGCATATGGTTGCGATACTCGTTCAATTCTATGCCCATCAACACGTACCAGCGGTCGCG
>JBGSMH010000391.1:0-6242 GCA_041740275.1 Phycisphaerae bacterium | reverse complement strand
GGGGTCGGCTTCACCCAGTTCGGTCCCGACGGCGGCGAGGGTCTGGGCGTTGGTCTCCTTGATCACTTCCTGACGTCGGCCGATGGCGGCGAGATTCCAGAAGCCCTTGGCCGCGGACTTGCCTTCAAGCCCGTAGCCCTTCTTTTCGCCCACGACATCGCCGATCCAGTGTGCCCGCTGAACCTGAAGGTAAGCATTGGGCGATCTGCGGCCTTGGGCTACGGCAAGGAAGTTGATGTCTTGTTCGTAGAGGGTCCTGGTCCAACCCGCGCCCCAGCCGCCACCGAGGTTGACGACCCAGCCATCGGGGGTCCAGTGCGCCAGTGCTGCGTGTCCGGGTTGCGGGCGGGCGACGGTGGGGATGCCGAAGGATCGGAGGATGAATCGTCCGAAGAACGCCCGTCGGCCGCACACGCCGCCGTTGCAGACGATATTCTGGTATTGCTGCAGCGACGGGCGGTCATCCTTGACGTTCCCCGAGCCATAGTTGACTTCGGACCTGACGGCATCGACATAGCGCCAGCGGTAGTCGGGCGTGGTGATCTGGTCGGGGCGGTAGTTTCGCAGCATTTCCCGGCCCCAAGCGAGGATGGCATCGGGTTCATCGCCATCGACTACGAAACGATAATCCCATACGGTCAGGTTCTTGAACGCCGGATCGAGCTCACCGGCCAGGAATGCTGTTTCATAGGCGAGGTAACGTTTCACGGGATCGACGGTATTGGGGGCGTCGGTTGCGTCCCCGGGGTTACTCTGCGCAATGGGCATGGCGTGTTGAAGGGCGATCGCCAGTGCCAGACGCTGCAGGTTGCCGGAGGCGGCTTTGGGGCTGGCACTTTGGATGGCGGTGTAGATTTCCATGGCCCGGCCATACTTCCCGCTGGTCGGGCCGTCGGCGTAGACCATCTCACGCATCATTTCATCATCCGACAGCATCTTCTCGATAAGGGCTTCCTGCGCAGGGCCTTGGGAGGCAAACTCCGCCAGGCCGCGCGGCGTGGCGCTGAAGAGGACCTGGAACTTGATGAGTTGAGAGTCAATCGCATCACTCCTAAGGATTTCGCTCAGATTGACTGCGTCCAGGGCCTTCTGCGTGTTGACAAGGGTGGTGGCTAGTTCGGTCTTGGCGGCATCGCGCGCCTGGGTGAGCCGGGCCTGATCCAGTTTTGCCTTGTCCAAGGCGGCCTGGCGCTCCTTGAGCGCAACTTGGCCGGCCTCCATGCGATTCTGCTGATCGGTGATGATCTTCTGGACACCTGCGATGGCTTCATCGGTGGTGGCCTTCTTGAGGTCGCCTTGTGCCTTGGCGATCTGCTTTTTGGCGTCGTTGATCCACCAATTGGCGTGGCCGACAAGACCACTGGCCTTGTTGAGTTCGCCAAAGGCAGCCTCTGCCTTGTCCAGTCTGGCGCGGGCCGCCATTTGATCCTGATGGGCCTTGAGGAAGGCAGCCTTGCTCTGCTCGTTCACCGTAGGCAATGCCTTGGCAATGTCCGCCTTCAGTGCGTTGAGCATCGCGGCATAGCGGGCCTCAAGCTTTTGAGCGGCATCACCTAGCGGCGCAGCCGTAGTTTTGGGTGCGGGCTGGGCGGCGAGAGTTGAATCGACTGCCACCACCAGAATCGTTCCCAGCGAGATCGCCAGGGCCCAATGTTGAATGCGTTGCATCATGGCCGGGTTTCCTCGGGGGCAAGTTTGGACCTATGATACAACAGGTTAACGTACATGCGACTCGAATAGCGGACATTTTTGCTGATCCCCGTCGTCCTGCTTGTTCAACTTGAGTACCGCGTGCGCTGGTCCCGCTGGCGGTGAAAAATCATTCGAACATGACCAACTGTTGCCGTAGGTGTGAAGCACTCACTATTTCCGGCCATCGTTCTACGAACGAATGGGCTGAAATTCTTGCCAGTTCGCTAGGCTCAATTTTGTTCAATCCACCACCGTATACTCGGCCCTCGCCGCGAAGTTCGTGCCCGGTGACCAAGCCAAGAAGTTCATGCACATCCGTCAGGCGGTCGGGCTGCCGCGACAGCATCGCTGCAAGTCCGTTTTGGGGATACAGCATCAGATACAAATTGGTGCCAATCGCACGAGATCGGTTCAGGATGAAACGAAATGGCTGTTTATCATCTGAACCGCGCCCCATATAAGTGCACATAAACGGGGACGGTTCACGTTTTTCCTGCTTATACCAAGGGTTGCGCTTGCTAACGAGGTAGCCGTCTCTTACGCCGAGAATCGCGGCAGTTTGGAGGTAATTCCAGAGTGTAGGGTAACGTAATTCGACGAGGTGCTCCGGCAAATCGCAATCGATCACACACAGTTGTCGATCAACTTGTGGATAACCGTCGACGTCGCCATGTATTCGAGTCGTTTTCAGAAATCGCGGACTCGGCAAGATTGGTCGCAGGTATTCGCTCGGAAGGGCGCGACGTATTGCATCATGGCGATCCAAAATAAAGAACTTATTGTCTCCCGTCGCGATACCGCGCTGGATGCGGAAAAAATCACCAAGCATCGGTCCGTCGCCATTGCTCAGCGTGTGGCGATCGTTCTTCGCGTGCGACGGAAAGGATGTCCACTTGCGAGATTGGCGCAATTCATCGAGCGTGATGGATGCAGAGGCGTGTGGCTCTGTCAGCGAGCCACCAAAGGTAAACTCGGGAGTGTGTTTTCGACTGGGAGTTGCTTTGCGAAAGACCAAGATGCACGAGGACACCAGCGCATCACCAAACTGGACATCATCCGGCGAAAATCGATGGACACGAATCAACGTTACCCGGTCGGTGAGAAAGCGCTTGAGGGATGCGCCATAGTTTACGTCCATGAACTCTGACGGGATCAACCAAGCAGCATACCCCTCATCTTCCATCCATGAAGTCGCCAGCAACAGAAAGTAGACGTAGAGACCAGCAAGGCCGCTTACCTCAACGCCCGTGAGTTTTAGCACGGTTGACTGCAACCGTTCCTTGTCCTCGCGGGTCATATGATGATGTCGGACATAGGGAGGATTGGCCAGAACTAGGTTTGGCTTCGGCGGGCAAGGGCCACTCTCGACGACGCGCGTGAAATCGGCTTGCACAACCGTCAAGCCCGCATTCCCCCACAGAGATCTCGCCGCGTTGACGAACGCGGGGTCGATCTCAATGCCTACCGCGTTTCGGAGTCGGGCAGAGCCAAATACACGAAGCGCGGCAGAAAAGAAGCTTCCAGAACCGATCGAGGGGTCGGCGAAGTGAAGAGGCATCTGGTTGTCTGTAATCAGTGACTTTACAAACTCAGTGATGTGGACCGCCAAGGCTTGTGGGGTCGCAAACTGTCCGAGCTTATTTCGCTCCGCCTGCGACTTCCTCGCGTCAATCGACGATTGCACAGACTGACGTTTCGCCTCGACCGTGTTTTCTTGTGCATGGATCCTTTGCATCACAACCCCAATTTTGAAAGGTCGTCGATCCGATGCTCCCAAACCCAGTCAATCCCCTCGGCGGCCTCGTATCCGAGATAGTCGCTTCCAAAGTAGCCGCAAAGAAAAAGGATGAAACGAACGCCCTTGCCATACGCAGCGCTTAGCTGGTGTACCTTCGTCGCCTCCTCTTTGCGCCGCTTGTTCGTATTGGTGAAGTCGCCTGCCGATTTTGCCTCGATCAAGATCGGTAAAGAACCACGCCGTGGGCGCTTTGGCTGGATCACAACGTCTATCGGTATGTTTACTCTGAGCGACTGACCCACTCTCAGGTTCATCCTGAATGAGTAGGTGCCGCATTCCATTGCCGTCAGTTGTTTGTCCGGTGGATGTGATTGTCGGCGATATCCACGTTGCTCAAGCCATTCCCCAATTAACATGAGTTGGCGCTGCTCTTGCGCGTTACGCACAATTGGATTCGCGACAGCACTGCATAGTCGATCCGCAACAATTGTCGAAGCTCGGTCGCGCTCATGATCGGTTGGTTCAACACCGGCGTCCAGCCAAGGAAATATATCGCGGTCGAGAAGTTTGGTGAGAACCCGGCAAACTTTTCCCAGGTTCTCGTCGAGCAAGTCTTCTGACATCCGTGCTGACAGCTTGCCCTTCTCCATCTTGCCGACGAGCGACTTGCTGGCGCTCGCCAAGCCGATGAGACGGTCTACTGCCAACGGTGGTGCGGTGCACATTCGCAGTGTGGGTAACGCACTCGGGTTTGCTCGCAGCGTTACGGGGTCCAGATTTCGCAAATCTTGTGTCGCAATCAAAGCAGTCTTGACGTGTTCAGTCGTCTTGATGCGAGTTGCACGGAATGCTTCAGGTGCAAAGTGCATGAACCATTGGTTAAATTGATCTACCGACGCGGCGATGTCGGATTTCCACAGTTGAGGTTTGTCGGCGTTAATGAGCGGCATGACGTATCTTACAAAAACCTAACACATTAAACCTGCATCGTCAACTACTAACCGTCCTGTCGACCCCGCCGTTCATGTCGCGACCGGCTGGAGCAGGGACTGGGCGGTGGAGAAGACCATGGCGGGGGTGACGCGGGTCATGCAGCGGTGATCGAGCGGGCAGGTCTTGAGCTGGCACGGCCCGCAATGTACCGGCACGCGAACGATCCGCTCCTTGTCATAAAAGATGTCGGTCCACTCGGGATGGGTCGGGCCGAAGATCGCCACCAGCGGCACACCAAACGCGGCGGCGATGTGACGCGGGCCGGTGTCGTTGGTGATTAGCAGATCCGACCGCTTGATGATGGCTTTGAGCGCACCGAGGCTCAGCCCGGCCCGGGCCAGGTCGATCGGGGCGTGCGTCATCTGCCGTGCGATATCATCGACGATGCGCCGCTCGCGCGGGGCGCTGGAGATCAGCACCTGCGCCCCGCAATCGTCGATCAATCGATCCGCCAGCATCGCGAAATACTCGCTCGGCCAACACTTGCTCGATCCGTACTGGGCACCGGGATTGAGCATGATGATCGGGTGCCTGCTCGGATCGACGCCGGCCCGATCGAGGATGGCGTCGGCGTCGCGGGCTTCGCTGGGGGTGACAAACAGTTGCATCGACAGATCGCGCGTGGTCGAGCCCAGATAGTGGGCCAGGCCCAGGTAATACTTGAGGATGGGGGTGGGGACGTATTTGCCGGCTTCTCGACGAGGCAGGAGTTTGTCGGTGAGCAAGAAGCCGCGTCCGTCGCGATCGTAGCCGACGATCCGCTCGATACCCGCCATCCGGCAAATCAGCGCGGATTTGAACGACCCGGGCAAGACGATCGCCATGTCAAAATCGCGCTTGCGGAGGCGTGCGATCAGCCCGACAAACTGCTGTTTGCCGGCATGCTTGTCGGTTTTGCCTGTGCGATAGGTGATCAGCTTGTCGGCAAAGGGCATGCCGGTGTAGATCGGTTTGACGTACCGTTTGAGCAGGTAGCTGATCTGGGCCTGTGGATAAAGCTGACGGATCGCCCGCAGCGCCGGGGTGGCCATGACGGCATCCCCGACCCACGTCGGTTGAACGACAAGAATACGCTTTGGAGTGGACATTAGCCCGCGAGTATAGATCACCCGCCGACTTTGCCAAAAGCCACGCGGTCTCAATTCGTCACGCGCTGCGTTGCCAGGTGACGGGGAAGGCGTCGCCGGAGACGACTTCGCCGGCCGGGACATGCACAAACTGCTTCATGATGTGCTGTCCGCTGGCTTCGTTTCGGGTGTTTTGGGTCATGAAATGCAGCGCGATCGCCCGGCGAGGCCGATCGCTGGTGTTCGCATGGCTGCCGTGCCATGTCAGACTGTGGTGGTAGTGAATGTGTCCCTTCTTCACCGGGCATTTGACCACGCGCACCGGGTGTGACTGGAAATCGGTCACCTTATCCATGTCGGAAAACTCTTTGAGGGTGTGCAAAAACTCGATCGAGTTGCCCCAGTCGTGCGAGTTGGGCACCATCGACATGCAGCCGTTGGATTCATCGACATCGTCCAACGCCAGCCACGCCGTCACCTGCTCGTGCTTGGGGGTGAGAATGCCCCAGTAGGGTGAATCCTGGTGCCACATATTCACCCCACCCATCCCGGCCGGTTTGAACTGGATCTGGTCGTGCCAGATTCGCAGGGTGTTGGCGTCGGGGATCAGTTGCGCCATCTCTTCGTTGATCTGCTTGTTGAAGATGAGTTCCTTGAACGCCGGGCTGGCCATCCAGATGTTGACGATCTGCCAGACGGGGGCTTCGGGTTTGCCGAAGGTGTGGCACAGCACTGGCTGGGTGACGTCGCTT
>JBGSMH010000390.1:0-12940 GCA_041740275.1 Phycisphaerae bacterium | reverse complement strand
CCCCGCCGACCAGCGGCCCGAAGTGCTCTCGCGGGCCTTGCGGGCCATTCAACCGGCGATTCGTAGTGCCGGTGCCCGCATCACCGCCAACGCGGTGGTGGCCGGGGATTTTGTCTCGCCTGCGGTCAAGGAAAGCCTCCGCGCCGCGATCGGCGACGCCGACGCCAGCGTACGGCGACAGGTCGCTTTGGCGCTGGCACTGATCAACGATGCCGAGGCGATCGTGCCGTTGCTGACACAATTGAATCAGGAGCCCGATTCGACCGTCCGGGCCGCCATCGCACAGGCGGTGGCACCGATTCGCGATCCGCGTTCGGTCGAGCCGTTGCTGAAACTGCTCGACGACCCGCGCGTGGAAACCGCTCAAGCCGCTGCGGTGGCACTGAGTGAGGTGGAGTTGGGTCGTCGTCTGCGTGCTTCGGACGCGGCGCTGGCAGACCGAACTGCCGAGCGGTTGATGAAGACGCTGCAGGAGCGAACCACGCCGCAGAATGAGAGTGATCTTCGGGCGGATCTGGCACGAGCGGTCGGTGCGATGCAAAGCCCGGCACAGGGCACGTCGATCTCCCGCTTGCTGCAATCACCTGCCGAGGTGCCCAAAGTGCGTCGCGCCCTGCTGTGGGCCGCCGGTCAGTTGAAACTGCCCGAATTGGCAGACCCGGTCGCGCAAAGCCTGAGCGATCCCGATTCTGGCGTGCGACTGGCGGCGATCAAGGCGCTGGGACAGACCGCCACCAATTTCGACCATCAACGTCAACTCAGCGAACTGCTCGATCCCGTTGGCCAACCGCCGACCGAGATCGGCGACGCGGCATGGGCGGTGCTCAGCGAACTGTTCAAACTCGCCCCCAACCCCCAACTTGTCCCCTATGCCGTCCGATTCAAAGCCCCCGCCAAAGCGGAACCCACGATCGTCCGCGATACTGCGGCACGTCGGTTGGTCGTGCTACGCATCCTGCGCGACCGTGCCAAAGGTGCCAACGACGCCGAGGAACTGGCCGGTTACGAACAACAGATCGGCGACGCCGCGATCGACGCCCAACGCTACGATGAAGCGATCACTTCACTCCGAAGTGCATTGCAGATTGCGGTTCAGCGCAATAACGGGCCGCGCGAAGAACTGGTCTCGGATGCGTTGATGAAGGCGCTTTTGCGTGCCCGCAAGTTCACCGAAGCCATCACCTTTTACCAGACCCAGGCGCGTCGCGACCCGCGTTTCCAGGGCTCGCTGTCGGCGATCATCCGTCAGGAAGCCGAGCGGCTTTACAACGAAACCAAAGACCTCGACGGCGCCAAGCAGTTGATCAATATGGCATTGGCATCGACGCCCCCGCTGCCGGATAATCAGCGGGAATTGCTGGAAAATCTGGAAAAAACGATCAACAACCGCACCCGCGAACAAAATCAGACGCCGCGCTACCCGAAACTGCCCGTCAACGCCTCGATCAACTAGCCCGCTGCGGCTTTTTGTCACCCGAAGCGATTGCGGTGCGTATCCATTGTCATGCGAATCTACGCCCCCATCCTGCCGGTGCTGCTCTTGTCGTCGTGGCTTTGTGCGGCGGCGAACGTCAAGACAATCGACCAGACCTGGCACGACGCCGACCGCAAGCGAGACGTGCCGGTGCGGATCTATCTGCCCGATACCGCAACAAGCGAGAAGCCTGCTGAGATCGTGCTGTTTTCGCACGGGTTGGGCGGGTCTCGCGCGGGATACAGCTATCTGGGCGATGCGTGGTCATCACACGGGTATGTCGTAATCATGCTCCAACATCCCGGCAGCGACGAATCGGTTTGGCGCGATCAGGCCGGCGGCGTCGCCAAACTCAAAGCCGCCGCCAATGGGGAGAACTATATCGCACGGATCAAGGACGTCTCTTTCGCGATCGATTATCTGACCAAACTGGCCGACACCCCCAACGACCCGCTGGCCGGAAAGATCAATCTCGACCGCATCGCGATGGCGGGCCACTCGTTTGGCGCCCACACCACGCTGGCGATCGCCGGGCAACAGGCAGGCGTCGGCCGACAGGTCATCAGCATGGTGGATAAGCGCGCCAAGTGTGCGATCGCGATGAGCCCCTCGGCACCCGAAAATGGCGATCCGGCCAAAGCGTTTGGCGCGATGATCATGCCGGTCTTTCACATGACCGGCACCAACGACAACAGCCCGATTCGCCCGGTTGATCCCAAGACGCGTACCGTCCCCTACGAAAAAACCACCGCCGCCGACCAGTACCTGGTCGTCTTCAAGGATGGCGATCACCGCATGTTCGCCGGCGGCGGTCCGATGGGGCGGCTATACAAAAAGTCCGTCTGCGATTCAACGATCGCGTTTCTTGATGCCTATCTGCGGAAAGACGAGAAAGCCAAGTCGTGGCTTCGCAAGGATTTTGCCGAATCGCTGAAGGATACCGCGCGATTTGAGTTCAAATGATCAACTCAATCGATCCGCCCGCAGGCGTCGCGCCGTTGTGATTTCATCTTATTTCTTCCATGTGGTGTAACCGGATGCGGCCAGCAGAATTTCCTGCGTGAGGAGTTCGTGATCAAGCGGATACGGGTTTTGGATTTCACCCTTGACCGCTCGGGCGAACTCAATGAAATGATCCTCGTAGCGGCCGCGAACCATCGGGCCGACGTTGATGATTTGTGTGCCAGCGTGATAGTCGCCCGTGTCTTCAAGCAACGTCAGGCGGACATGTAGATCAGCGATTCGGGCATCTTCCCACGATTTTTCCGGCGGATAGATCTCTGCGGTCCCTTTGGTGCCGTGATAGACCTGTCGGCGATGGCGAATGCCCTGGGCTTCGACCAGTGATGACCGAATGGTGCACGTTGAGCGCGGGTATTCCAGCACGGCAAGACCGTTGTCGTAAATACCGTCATCCCGCGTCATTTTGCGGAACGTTGTCACGTTGTCCGGACGCCCCATCAGCAAGGCGATCAGGTCCACAAGGTGACTGCCCAGGTTGTAGAGTTGGCAGCCGGGGTACTCGCGGATGTAGTCGCGATATCGCTGGTCGTAGTTCCAACTCATCGTCATGTCGATCGCAAAGATGTCGCCGAGGATGCCCTGGCGGACCAGGTCGAAACAAAATTTGATGGCAACATTGTTGCGGTACATGTAGCCCAGTTGCAGGATCAGGTTTCTTTCCCGACAACCCTCGACGAGTTGTTTGAAAGGTTCAAAGGCTTCACCGCCGGGCTTGTCCAGATGGATATGCAGGTTTTGCCGCATACAGTGCAGCGCAAACGCCGGAGCGTCTTTCATGTTCGATTCAATGGCAACGGCCTGCAATCCGGGGGTGGCCAACAGTTCTTCGACGGACATCCGTTTGATCCCGTTATATGCCGGATGGTCGGCGTTACCATGAACCGGCCTGGGTTCGCAGGCATAGCCGACCACCTGGAAAAACTCCGGCAAGTCGCGGAGTGTCTGCATGGTCGCCGATGCGTGTTCGTGGCCGACGCCGATTTGTCCGATCTTGATGGGTGATTTCATCGCTGGTTCCAGTCAAACACAACGCCCAACGGAGGATTCTTCATTTCGACCAGTCGCCGGTAGGTTTCTGGTGCCTGAGCCGGTGAAAGAATTTCGGAAATGATCGGCCTGGCTTTAAGTTTTCCCGCAGACAGAAAAGCCAGCAGGGTGCGGAAGTCGTCCTGCTCGGTCCAGTAGCCGGGATAGGAATCCACCTGCGGGCGGACAAATGTGTGAGCACCGATCAAAGTCACACCCGCATGATGCACATACTTGTAGAAGTTGATCTCGGCATCGGGGATGCGCGTACAACCCAACAAGCTGATGCGACCCTGGCGCGCGACATAGGTTAACGCCTGTTGCAGCGCGACAGCTTTGCCGGTGACTTCGACGACCGCATCTGCCCCTTTGCCGTAAGTCAGTTCCTTGATCTTCTGCTGTAGGTCTGTTTCATCCGGCGCGAACGCGTGATCTGCCCCGAGTTGCAATGCCAGTTCACGGCGTTTGGGATCAAAGTCCGAAACGATCACGGGGATTGCACCATCCAGCGCTGCCAGTTGGGTCGCGAACATGCCCAGAATCCCTAGGCCGACGATCATCGCCGATTCACCGATCTGGATTTGCAGTTTGCGGATGCCCTGCAAACTCATGGCCGCAATGACCACAAATGCTGCGTCCAATGTATCTATGGCATCGTCACGGACGATCGTAATGCGGTTGCGGGCTTGAATGGAGTGCGAGCGATGGCCAGTGAAATTGGCCAGCGCGCGATCACCAATCTTGACATGATCGATGCCTTCCCCCACCGCAATCACACGCCCGATCCCACAATAGCCTGGGTGATAGGGGAATCGCCCGGACGTGTTGGGCAGGTTCATCAAGTTGGCACATTCGGTGCCGGCGCTGACGACGGTGTACTGGTTTTCCAAGACGATTTCGTCCGCCTTGGGGGCGGGGACATCAAAGGGTTCGAAGACAACCTTTCCTTTGGATTCGAAAATAATCTGTTGTCCGATCATCAGCTTAGTCCGCCGTAGGAGCTAAAGATTTACACGACCAATTAACATGAAGGCACAGTCGATCTCCGCCAGACCGGCAACTCATTTTGCCATGAATCCGCCATCCACCGGGAGCGTGTGCCCGGTGATCATCGATGCCGCCGGGCTGGCCAGGAAAAGGATGGCCGATGCGATCTCCTCTGGATCGGCAAGACGGTTGAGCGGAACCCACTCTGCGATTTTGGCAAGACGTTCTGGATCGCTACTCCAGCGGCTGGTCATTTGGGTCTTGACCCAGCCCGGGGCCACCGCATTGACCCGAATGCCGTGGGGTGCCCATTCCACCGCCAGTCCGCGAACCAAATTGACGATCGCACCTTTGCTTGCCTGATAGTTGACATTGTTACCGAACCCGCCTCCCGAAAGGCCCATGATCGACGCGGTGAACACGATCGCGCCCCCGTTTTTGCGCAAGATCATGTCCCTGGCGGCCGTGCGGGCACACAGGAAGCTTCCGGTCAGGTTGATGTCGATGACTCGTTTCCAACTCTCCAGCGGCATCTCCGTCGCTGAACCATTCTGGCCGCACCCGGCGTTGCAGACGATGATATCGATTCGGCCTTCTTTGGCGACGATTTCGCCCAGCACGCGGTCGATGGCGGTCTCGTCGGCAATATCGAGTGTGAAGGCGGACGCCTGCCCGCCGGCAACACGGATTTCCTCTGCCGTGCCAGCGGCTGCGGCTGGGTCAATATCCACTACCATCACCCGCGCTCCGACGGCGGCAAACAGCGTGGCGGTCGCGCGTCCGATCCCGCTGCCACCGCCAGTGACGATCGCCACCTGGTCGTGGAGCGAGAATAGTGGAGATAATTTACTGTCTAGTGTGTTCATGCTGCCTTGCTGATTTTCAACACCGTATCGCCGCGTGCGAAATCGGCATCGGTGAGGCCGAGGGATTGCTTGATGCGGATATCGCGACGCAGCCAGTTGGGCTCATCGAGCATCTCGAACGACCGGCTTGCGCCCAGCCGCGTCGGATGGGGGATCGGCAGGACCGGCCAATCGCTGCCGTGGATGATTTTGGCCCGCACGCGGTCGTCGGTCAGGATTGGTCTGTACGCATGCCACCGCGTCGGCAAGTTCAGTGCCGAGCTATCCCCATAAAAATGCTCGTGTTCCAACGCCAGCCGGACGAACGCATCGAGATAATCCGGCTCGCTAAACGTCGAGCGCGTCCCGCAATGGGCGGCGATCACCTTCACCCCGCGCCGAATCGCCGGTAGCAGCAGTGTTGGGTCGGCGTGTTTGTTGACGTTGGGCAGCATCGTCTCCCCGCCGGTGTGCGATAGCAGCGGGATATTGTGATGCGCCATCGCCTCATAGAATGCGAAGCACTTCGGATCAGACGGGTCAATCCCCTGCGTGATCGGCAGCCACTTGACCAGCACCGCCCCGGCATTGACGCACCGCTCCAACTCTGCAATCGCGTCCTTGCGATACGGGTGAACCGAAGCCCCGAACAACACTTTGCGATGCCGTCGCGACAGGTCGATCACATAGTCGTTCTCGACAAACAGATGCGTCTGGGCGTCATCGCGCACGCCGTCTTTGTCATGGACCGCATCAAAGGCCAGCACGACGGCGGCGTCGAGTTCGGTGCAGACGTTCAGTTGGTCGATCAGCAGATTTTCCAGCTTGGCATCGGTCGAAGCGTTGATCTCGCCGATCTCAAAATGCCAACGCATGAAGCGAAACGGGATTGAGCGGATCAGCCGTGGCGAGACCGATCCGTGCCCGGGCGTGAACGCCGATAAATGAACGTGACAATCGATCTTCATGCGCACCTGTTCATTTCTGGAGAGCGAGGAACCGCTGGTAAATCGCGTCCACATCCCCGCCGCTTGCTTGGTACCGCTTGACCGGAAAACTGTCGCGAACGATCTGACGCGCCTCGGCCAGATCCTTGACCGTGCCGGTGGCGATCGCCTGGACGAGGATATTGCCGATCGCGGTCGCTTCGACCGGGCCAGTGATGACCGTTTTCTTGCAGACGTCGGCGGTCAGTTGGTTGAGCAATTCGTTCTGGGTCCCGCCGCCGACGATGTGGATGGTGTCGATGGTTTTGCCGAGGAGTTTCTCCAACCCTTCGAGCGTCTGGCGATATTTGAGCGCCAGCGAATCGACACAGGCCCGCACATACGCCCCGTCCGATTGCGGTTTTTGCTGGCCGGTGCGGGCGCAGAACGCGTCGATCTTGGCGGGCATATCTCCCGGCGAGGCAAACGGGGCGTGGTCGGGATCGATCAATATCTGATACGCGGGACAATCACTCGCCAGCTTCGCCAGTTCTGCATAGCTTGGCTCGCGTCCCTGCCGGATGAAATCGCGGCGGCACTCTTGGATCAGCCACATCCCCATGATGTTCTTAAGAAATCGAATCGAAGAGCCAAATCCGCCCTCGTTGGTGTAGTTGTAGGCCTGCGTCTGCGGGTTGATCAGCGGTGAATCAAGTTCCACGCCCATGAGAGACCATGTTCCCGACGAGATGTAGCACCAACTGCCCGCCGACGCCGGAACGGATACCACCGCGCTGGCGGTATCGTGTCCTGCGGTTGCGATCACCGGCGCGGGTGCGACTTTGCATTCGCTGGCAACGCTCTCCAAAAGCGGGCCGAGCACGGTTCCGGTCGGGATGATCTCGGGCAACAGGTGTGTCGGGATGTCGAGTTTTTTAAGCAGCGAGGTCGCCCAGGTGCGGGCGTTGGGGTCGTACATCTGGCTGGTGCTGACGATCGAAAACTCGCCTTTGGCGACGCCGGTCAGCAGGTAGTTAAACAGGTCCGGCATGAACAGCAGTTTCTTCGCTGCCACCAGAGTGGGCGAATTGCGTTTGACCAATGACCGGAGTTGGTAAAGCGTGTTGAAGACCATCGTCTGGATACCGGTGGTCGGATAAAGCTGATCGCCGACGATTGACGCGACATCTTCGATCATGCCCTGCGTATACGGATCGCGATACATGGTCGGGTTGGTCAGGATGTCGCCGTTGGCATCGAGCAGGCCGAAATCGACGCCCCATGTATCGACACCGATGCCGTCAAGCTTCTGATTCTGCACCGCGCGCAGGCCTTGCTTGATCTGCTCCCACTGGCCGAGCAGATCCCACTGCAATCGGCCGCGCATTAGCCCCATCGGGTTGGCGAAGCGATGCTTTTCCTCCAGCTTCAGCACCCCGCCGCTGAGCGTGCCCAGAATCGCCCGCCCGCTTTCTGCACCAAAATCAAACGCCAGATATTTCCGCTCACTCATACGCCGTCACCTTTCGGGGTCCGATCCTATCGGCAATCGATGTCAGCGCGAAGCGGCGGTGCCAAGAGCAAATATATTGGCGCTTCGCGTACTCACGTCGTACAATGATTTTATGTCCACGATCGAAAAAGACGCTTTGCTGCTTCCGCCCGAGGCGCGTGTGGAGTTGATCCGACGGCTGTGGGATTCGCTGCCGCAAACGTCGCAAGCCCCGTCGCTTTCGCCCGAACAAGAGGCCGAACTCGATCGGCGCAATCGAGGCCTCGATCAGACCGGAGTTATCGGTGATGAATGGGAGACGGTTCGCAACCGGCTGATCCCATGAAGCGGGTCATCAGATTTCGGCATGGACGATTTGCAGGTACGCCTTTGCATTTCGATTTGCCTATTTCAATCCCGCAGTCTGAATCACAAACAACTCTTCGCACCCCTTCACCGCCATATCCAGCAGTTGGTCGTTGAGTCTGCGGTCAAATCCCTCGCCGTTTTCGGCACTGCCCTGGATTTCGACAAATTTGCCGCCTTTGGTGTAGGCGACGTTCATGTCGATGTTGGCGCGGCTGTCGTCTTCGTAGGCCAGATCGAGTCGCACATCCCCATCGACATACCCCACGCTCACCGCCGCCAACTGATCGACCAGGGCCTTGCTCGGATCGTAAAATTGCGGGTCGTACCGCGCCGGCGGGGCACCGGTGAAGGGGCGTTTGGGCGGGGGCAGTTCCTTGGGGAGCGTTTTGATCGCATCGACCAGCGCGACATACGCCCCGCAGATCGACGCAGTGCGCGTCCCGCCGTCGGCTTGTAACACCTGACAATCCACTGCAATCGTATACGGGCCGATCTTGGAGAGGTCGATGATCGCCCGCAGCGTGCGGCCGATGAGGCGCTGGATTTCGGTCCCGCGCGAATCGGTGTGCCCCGATCGCGGCCACTGCTTGCGCTGGGGCGTGGAGGCGGGCAACATCACATATTCTGCGGTCACCCACCCGCCGGGCTTGGTGTCGGGCATCCACGGGGGCAGATCGGGCGAAATCGACGCGGTACACCAGACCATCGTCTTGCCCTGCGTCCACATGACCGACCCGGCGGCCTGCTCGGTGAAGGATCGCTGAATGGTGATAGGCCGCAATTGGTCGTTGGTTCGTCCGTCGTGTCTCATGCGGTCGATGATACGCATTGACGCGCCGATCGCACGCCGCCGCCTATCTGCCCAACTCCGCCAATAGCGCCGCGATCGTTCGCGAACCGGCAAACAGGCAGTCCAGATCAAACTTCTCGTTCGGCGAATGCACGTTGTCGTCCGGCAGGCCGAATCCCACAAACAACACGTCCAGACCCAGTTCTTTCTTAAACGTGCTGACGATCGGGATGCTTCCGCCAGAGCGGATCAGCGTGGACGGCTTGCCAAACCCCGTCTGAATCGCCCGCGACGCGGCGGCCAATCCGGGGTGATCGTGCGGCACCAGATATGCCGGTGCGACACCATGATCCAGAAACTCGATCGTCACGCCCGCCGGGGCGCGATCGCGCATCATCTGCTGAAACGCCTCGCGCACCTTGATCGGGTCCTGATTGGCGACGAGTCGAAACGACACCTTGGCACTGGCCTTTGCCCCGATGACAGTCTTAGCCCCCGGTCCCTGATAACCGGCGGTCAGTCCGTTGATGTCACAGGTTGGCCGCGCCCAGGTCTGCTCCGATGAGGTGAAACCTTTTTCTCCCAAGGTCGATGCCACGCCCAGATCGGCTTTGTAGGCGTCTTCAGAGAACGGCAATTTTTTCCACGCCGCCCGTTCTTCGGGGAGCAGTTCGACGACGTCATCATAGAAACCCGGGACCATCACGCGTCCATGGGCATCGTGCAGTGACGCCAGCAGATCGACCAGCACATTGGCGGGGTTGGGTGCCGCGCCACCGAACAGGCCGGAGTGCAGGTCGCGATTGGGCCCTTGCAGGATGATCTCCTGATAGACCAGCCCGCGCGTGCCGGTGGTGATCGCCGGGTAGCCGCGCGCGAACTGATTGGTATCGCTGATGACACAGACGTCGGCCCGCAGCGCGTCGCGATGGGTGCGGACAAACTCTTCCAGATGGACAGAGCCGACTTCCTCTTCGCCTTCGATTAGCACCGTGAGATTGACCGGCGGCCCGCCGTGGGCTTGCCAGGCGGCGATCGCTTCCAGGTGACAGGTCACCTGCCCCTTATCATCGACGGCGCCGCGGGCATAAATCGCGTCCGTGCCCACGCTATTTTTTCGGATCTGCGGCTCAAAAGACGGCGATTTCCACAACTCCAGCGGCTCGGGGGGCTGAACATCATAATGTCCATAGAGCAGGACGGTGGGTCGCCCAGGGATATGCTTGTTTTTGGCGACGACGCACGGATGCCCGCCGGTCTCCATGACCGAAACATCCATCGCCGCGAACTTCAACTGATCGGCCACCCACTGCGCGCCCCGCCGACAATCCGCCTTGTTTGCGGGGTTGGCACTAACGCTGGGAATCCGCAGAAACTCCTGCAGAAGCGAAACGGCCTGATCGCGGCGTCCGTCAAGGGTGGCAAGTACGTCGTTGAGCATGCCGATGTTGTAATCCCAGACCGCCTCGGCGTACACCCGGCGATACCCGCGATTAGCTTACTTGCTCGGCGACGCAACGGTTTCGCCGTTGAAGCTCCAGTACTTGGGGATGTGCCGCAAGTCTTCGTGCGTGGCGCGCTGGCTTTGGTTGTGCGGGCGGATCTTGCCGACATGCCCGTCCACGTACAGCACGTTGGCAGTCATGCCCGCGTGACGGAAGGCGAAGGTCTTCTGTGGCAGTGAATAGGGTTGGCCTGGCGTGGCCAGGGCAGGGTTGTCCTTGCTGTCAGAGAAGGCAAATGGGGGTTGGGCACCATCACTGGCGTTCGCAGATTCAATGACCAAAAACTTCTCCGAGGGGTTGTGGAACCGGCTGACTTTTGCGCCCAGAAACAGCAAATCGAAGTACTGGCTCGAAACGGCTTTGCCCGCAGGGGGCGGCGTGGTGTTGGGCGCCCCGGACGGTGCCGCTCCACCGATGGCATAGATATTCATGTTGTAAGGCCGGCGCGTACCACCTTCGCGGCCCGTTTCCGGGCAGACGATGCGGGTGGTATCAGCACCGAAGAAACCGGCACTGGAGGATCCGACGTAGTTCATCCGCTGAATCGGCCTGTCAGCCGCATCGACGCGGAATACCTCGGCATTGAGTGCCCAGCCCCAGGTGATGGCGGCTGCGGTCGTTCCGTCGGGTTTGAGCTTGACGCCACCTCCTGGGAACCGCTGATCGAACTGCAGTGAGAAGATATTTACCGCCTGCCCGATCTGGCGCATATTGGAGGCGCACTTGACATTCTTGGCCGCGGCGCGGGCTTTGTTCAGCGCGGGGAGCAGAATGCTGATCAGCAAAGCGATGATGCCGATTACCACTAGCAACTCGACCAATGTAAAGCCGTAGGGACGGTGCGACAATTTGTCGTGCTTTTTCATAATATTGCTCCAATCGATCGTAGGCATCCAACTTCGAACCGGTCGCGTCTACTGTCAGACATTCATGTGGTGCGGTTCCATGTGAGTCACGCGTATGATTCAGTCTAAGTCATCAAACGCTTGATAGTCAAGAACAAAAAATGGAGATTTGTTGGGGCTAAACGCCAAAATTAGCCCAAGCGGAAAATCGTTCAATCGCTGGCTCATCCTCTGTGCGGGTTTGGACCGATAACCCAAGTGGATGAGTGATTTTCTCGACCGACTGCGCGCCTCGATCACGTTTGGACGCTGGCGTTCTGCGCCGAGCGGGGATCGTGGTAAGTCTTTGTCGCCACTGGACTTACTCGGACGCAAGCCGATCAACCTGGACACGCCCGAACTGCAACGATTCATCGGCGGCAAACGTGTGCTGGTCACCGGGGCGGGTGGATCGATCGGATCGGAAATCTGTCGGCAGACGATGAAGTTCTGCCCGGCCTCCCTCAGCATGATCGATCGATGCGAAAACGCGCTCTTTGAGATCGATCAAGAATTGCGCGACCGCTGGCTCGGGACGGATTTGCGCCCGGTGGTGGCGGACATCTGCGATCGAGCGCGGATCGAGCGGGTGATTGCCGCCGAACAGCCCCAGGTCATCTTCCACGCCGCGGCTCACAAGCATGTGCCGATGATGGAACGCAACTCCGGCGAAGCGATCAAGAACAACGTCTTCGGCACCAAGATCGTCGCCGACGCCGCACTCGATGCCGGCGTCGGGGCGTTCGTGATGATCTCCACCGACAAAGCCGTCAACCCCACGTCCGTCATGGGCGCGACCAAGCGGGTGGCGGAGTTGTATGTGCAATCTTTGAACAGCGGACAGTGGGCAGTGAGCAGTGGGCAGGGATTGTCACTGCCCACTGCCCACCGCACACTGCCCACTCGCTTCGTCGCCGTTCGATTCGGCAATGTGCTGGGATCATCCGGGTCGGTCGTGCCGATCTTTGAGCGGCAGATCGAGGCGGGCGGGCCGGTGACGGTCACGCACGCCCAGATGCGACGGTATTTCATGACCATCCCCGAAGCCTCGCAACTGGTCATGCAGGCCGGGGCGATCGGGCAAGGCGGGGAGATCTTTGTGCTGGATATGGGCCAGCCGGTGCGCATCCTCGACCTGGCGCATGAGATGATCCGCCGCCACGGGCTGGTGGTCGGCAGAGACATCCAGATCCGCGTCACCGGCGTACGCCCCGGCGAAAAACTCTTCGAGGAACTCGCCAACGACACCGACGCCACCGCCCCGACCGCGCACGCCAAAATCCGCGTCTGGAAACTCCCCCGCTGCAGCCAACATCAGATCGAACAATATCTCGATCGCCTGTCTGAAGTGATCGAATCGGATCGCGACTCGGTCGTCGAAGCGCTGATGCAAGTCGTCCCCGAATACCATCCCCCTGATCAACCGGTCGTCACAGCGACTGACGCACCGACTGACGCACCGAGCATCCCCGTCGCGGCGTAGTCAAAACCCCGTCCGCTTAAACTGCTTCTCCAGATCGCTGATCGACAGTTTCAGCGTCGTCGGCCGCCCGTGTGGGCAGTTGCTCGAGCGTTCGACCAGTTCGCGGCGCGCCAATAGCGCTTCGATCTCCTGCGGC
>JBGSMH010000389.1:0-8768 GCA_041740275.1 Phycisphaerae bacterium | reverse complement strand
ATGACCAGGATCGCGGGGCGTTTGGTGCCGGGCTTGGGATCGGGCGGCAGGTATAGATCGAGCTTTTCGGCGCGGTTTGCGGGCAAATATGCGACATCTCGATCGACGAGGAATTTGCGCTCTTCGTCTTGCGCGTGGGTGATTTGCGACATAGCGGTGAATAGGAAAACCAGACTCGCCAGAAAACGCATCGCCACATTGTAGCGAAAAGCCCGCCGCTGCCACCCCCGGCGCTATTCGTCGCGGCGAGTCATGTTGTGCAGTTGATCGACGATCTGACTGCCATCGCTCAGCGTCGAGAAATCGGGCGGGGTCGTCGGCTCAGGCAGCGACATGGTCCGGGCTTGTTCAAGATATCGGCGAGCCCGGGCAAAAAACCGCAGGCTGAAGAGCCCGATGCCGATCGCGACCACAAAATAAGCGATCCCGCGCGTCGCGTCCTGACTCCATTGTCGCGCGCCGATCCATATCAGTTGTCCTGCCATCCCGACACAGCCCAGCCCAATCACCAGCATCCATGTTCGTGAGCGGTAGAGTGAGCGTTTTTCGAGTTGAACGAACCGGATGTGTCGATCATCCAGCGACTGGGATTTGTCCGCCAGCCGCCTTTCTAGCGCCAATCGGGCTTCGCGATCTTCGTCGGTTTCATCGGCCTCTTCGACCTGCAAGAAAAACTGTTCGCCGCAAACCACACATTGCTGCACCGCCCCCGGCTGCGGCTCAAAAACTGCACCGCAGGCGGGACAGCGAGGGTAGTCGGGTTCGGTCGGGTAATTCATCAGAGACGGTCGTTCCCTTCTGCGACTGAATTCCACTCTGCCTGCAACTGAAAGTGTTCGATCCAGTGCTTGATGTAGGGAAGATCAAGCGAGGTGCGTTGCATCTCATATACGCCCTGCACATCAAGGATCTGCTTCGCACTCCCGCCGCTCATCTGCGACCACTTCAGTTTCTGGATAATTAGGTCTTCCGGCGAGCAGGCATACGTTCTGGTACCGCCGATCAAGACTTCCTTTCGCCGCTCAAGGGCGGCGGTGGCAAATCGATCATCGGATGCGACCCAAAAATCGACGCCAGCACCCGATTGATGATGCCAAAGCTGGAACATGCCTCGTGTCAGTATTGCCTTTGCTGCGGCGACATCATCGAAAGCATAGTCGGCCAGCGGAAACGCCTCTTTCAACGCATCAACTGCATCAACAGAGACTTCAATGACAATATCGACATCGTGCGTCGAGCGCGGCTCTCCGTAATAGCCGGACGCCCACGATCCTGTGAGCATGTATTTCACCCCGGCACGTTCCAAGGCGGCCGAGACGTCCTTCAATAGTTGCGATTGCGACATTTTTTGATCTTGTCTAGAAAAACCTGGTGCCGTTCTTCGGCGGTCATTTCTGGGTAACGCCTAGCGATCGCGTCACGCAGCATCTGGTACATCGTCTCGGTCAATTCCAACATGATGTCGATGCGCCCTTGCGGACCCATTCGCCGCAGACACTCGATATACTCGCGCCGGTTCGGCTTGCCCGCAGGATGCATGAATCAACTCCTCATCGACTCTGGCGACACGCCCATCGTTTCGCAGAACGCGACATAGGCCTGCGGGGCGATCTCGCTGGGTTTGATCTCGCTGCGGCCGCCCCAGAAGACGTTGGTGTAGGAGATCGGGATACCGGCTTCTTCCAGGTGCTGATCGATCGCCCGCTTGTGCGCCAGCACGGTGTCTTTGTCGGTCCCGTGTGCTACGCCCATGATATTCACGCTGCCAAATGTTTCGCCGCCTTCGCGCCAGTAGGCGTGGGTCATGATGTGGTGACGCCCGACCTCGCTGCCGGCCTCAATTTCGCGGCCGGCGGGGATGGCCCAATGAAATAGGGCGTTAAACCGTGTCACTCGCTCGCCCGACACGTTGGGTTTGACATGCTCCAGAAATGTACTGAATCGCCCGATCACGCCCCGGCGATTCAGTTCGGTCGCCACGCGGACGAACTCCTGTTTGCTGACGCCCGCCTCTGTCGCACGGGCTGCCCACAGATCGCGGACGATCTCATGTGGATCGAACTCGCGCTTCAGCGGGATCAGCACCTGCCATTCCAGATCGGACAGTTCCACGACTTTGGTGTCCTGCGCCTCTGCCGGTAGATCGGCGCGCGAGCCGGGTTCCATCCCGCGACGACGCACATGCCCGACCCCCAGCACAAACAGCCGCTTGGCGGGCATGGCGTGGTAACTGGTCGCACCGGTTCTTTGCATCAACAGCTCGCAGTGCTTCTGCATCGAATACCCGACCGGCACCTTTAATGTCGTCCAAAGTCGATAACGCGATCCGGGAATGGCGGCGTCGGTCGAGCGAATCACCACATGCCCGCTAAAAGGATCGTTGGCAAACATCCAGTCGAAGGCGGCTTGCAGCTTCTCTTCCGGAACGCTCCAGGCGACCAAAGCGCCGGGGGCGAGATTGACACTCATCAACGTCTGGCGGATGCGTCGGATCGTCCCGGCCTCCAGCATCGCCCGCAGGCGAGACAGCACGGTATCGACATCGACCCCGCTTTTGCTGGCGATTTCGCCCACGGGGTCGGCGGTAAAGCCTTGGATCTGGTCTTCGGAGACACGCAGAATCTGGGCGTTGATCGGGTCGTTGATACTGATGGGCAGCGGGGCGGTCGTAGTCATTGCCCGTCATTGTATACTTCTGACGCCGAGGATGAAGCGAAACGACCTGATCCTTTCCCTGCTTTTGCTCGCCGCCGTCGCGACGGCGTATGTTCCGTCGTATCGGGGGGCGTTTATCTGGGATGATGATCGACACGTTTCGGAAAATGTGCTGCTCCGGTCGACGGACGGATTACGCACCATCTGGCTCGATGTCGGCACGACACCGCAGTATTACCCGCTGACCCACACGACCTTCTGGATCGAGTGGCAACTGTGGGGCGGGAATGTCGTGGGGTATCACATCGTCAACGTGGTTTTGCACGCGATCGCGTCGCTGCTGGTCGTTGTGCTGATGCGCCGGTGGCTGATTCCCGGTGCGTGGCTGGCGGGGTTGGTGTTCGCACTGCACCCATTGCATGTGGAATCGGTCGCGTGGATCAGTGAACGCAAGAATACTTTGTCGATCGTACTAGCGCTGGCGATGTTGATCGTCTATCCGCTGGGGGGTGCGGGGCGAGAGAACAGACGCCGATGGGCGATCGCACTGGCTCTATTTTCGCTCGCGGTGCTGAGCAAAACCGTCGTCGGCGTGCTACCGGCGGTGGTGCTGGTGGTGATCTGGTGGAAGCGGGGGAGAATCAAATGGATCGATTTCCGCCCGCTAATCCCGTTCTTTGTTATATCGATCGCGGCCGCGATCCTGACCGGCGGGATGGAGCGATGCGTGGTCGGTGCTGAAGGCGAGGATTGGTCGCTACCCCTTATCGAACGGACACTGCTGGCCGGTCGGGCGATCTGGTGGTACGCGGGGAAAGTGGTTTGGCCAGGCGGACTGGCGTTTAGCTACGAGCGATGGGTTATCGGTATCACCGATTGGCGATACTGGGCGTGGCTGATCAGTGCGATCGGGGTGGTGGTGTTGGCGATTGCGATGCACAGGCGGATCGGACGCGGCGTGGCAGCGGCGTTATTGATCTTCGGCGGCGTGCTGTTTCCGGCGCTGGGGTTTTTCAATCTGTTCCCACACCGGTATTCGTTCGTGGCCGACCATTTTCAGTACCACGCGAATGTGGCTTTGATCGCGCTTCTCTGTAGCGGGCTGGCGATGCTGGCGGCGCGTTTGCCGCGATGGGTGACAATATCGTGGGCGATCGTCCTGCTTTCGCTGCTCTGGGTGATGTCGTTTGAGCAGTCGAAGATTTATCAGAATCAGCAGACGCTCTGGCGAGACACGATTGCCAAGACGCCCACATCATGGCTGGCGCATTTCAATCTTGCGGTGCACCTGACACGCACGTCAGACCGACCCGCCGACCTGCAAGAGGCGCTGGATTTGCTTGATCGCACGCAGCAACTCCGTCCGCAGCACGATGGTGTCGATTGGGCACGCGGCGACGCCCTGAAAAAACTCGGTCGTGCCGAAGAGGCGAGGATCGCCTACGACCGGGCCGAGTCTTTGTATCGCGATCAGATCGCCCGCGACCCCTCGGCGATCAACCCGCATATCCGCCTCGGGCGACTGCTGGTTGCCCGATCGGATGAAGCATCCGCCTTCATCGCCTACGCCGCCGCGTCGGATCAACGGCCGGACATATCCTATTTTGCTGAAGAAGCCGGGAAATTGGCGATGACCGCCGAAGATTGGCAATCGGGAATCGTCTATCTGTCGCGCTGGGCGACGCTCCGCCCGCGTTCGGTGGATGCGCGGATGCGGCTGGCGTTCTGCTACGGTCGCACCGGCCGATTCATCGACGCCCGACAGGCGGTGCTGGAGGCGCTTTCACTTGATCCGAACAATGCGCAGATTCAGGCGGCGTTGGATTCGATCAATCGTCGACTGAAGGGTGGACCGACATCCGTGCCGTCGACTTCGCCGAAACCTGCTGGCGAAACGAGCCGGGAGTAAATCCGAACCGTCTGCGAAACGCCTTGCAGAGGTGGTTGGTATCCGCAAAGCCTGTTTGCCGCGCGATCGCTTTCATGGGTAGGTCGCCTGAGAGCAGCATTTCCCGCGCTCGCTGCAGGCGCAGGTCACGCATGAATATCGCAGGGGAAAGTCCGGTTACGAGTCGGAAATGGTGGCTGAAGTTGCTACGGCTCATCCCAAATGCTTCTGCTACCGCTTCCACGCCAGGTGCGCGGGCCGGGTTTTCTTCCAGGACGTCCCGCACACGCTGGAGCAGTTGCTCGCGTCGGTCCTGTTTGTGCGCGCTGGCAAACGACAGACGCTCGATCGAAAGCATGAGGCTGAAAAGTC
This sequence comes from Phycisphaerae bacterium, assembly GCA_041740275.1. Taxonomy (GTDB): domain Bacteria; phylum Planctomycetota; class Phycisphaerae; order Tepidisphaerales; family Tepidisphaeraceae; genus BPJO01. Next base: position 3,853 of record JBGSMH010000389.1, on the reverse strand, counting down.
GCTGCTCACGCGTGAAACGGTCGTCGGCACGCCTGCGGTGTGCGTCGATCAGGTCCAGCAGGTTGACGACAAACTCACTGTCGCCCGCCGACTGCAGCGCCGGTCCGGCAGGGGGATTGAGTACCTGCAATCGCGACACCACATACGGGTGATGAACGATCACCCACACAAACGTCCACTGACTGCTATGGCTGGGCAGATAATATTCATGGTCACTCGGCGCGATGGCGGCAAAGAGGCCGCCGGGTCGCTGGGCGATGGTTTGCGTCCCTGCCCGAAACGCCCCTTCGCCCGCAAGCGTATACTGGATGATCGCCAACGGACGGGCTGGGTCTGCCCCCCGTTTCAGCCCGTTCCAGCAATAGCCCGATTTCGGCGTTTGCGTCTCGTAACCGACATACACGTCCAACCCATACCCCAGCGACAACGCCGGACGACGCCGGGTGCCGAAGATCGAACCGATGCGCGTGAGGATGGGCCTGGTAGCATTCACAAAACGACCATAGTTTGTTCAGTTCGCCACTTGCCGCTCGTAAATCATTGCAACAAACTGTATCGAAAGTGATGGCTGAATCGTCACAAATATATAGTAAAAGGAAGCTCATGCCTATTAAGATCGCCATGATCGGTGCTGGTTCGATCGGTTTCACACGTCGCCTGGTGCGGGATTTGTTGGCGGTGCCGGAACTGCAGGACACCGTTTTTGCGATGACGGATATCAGCCAGCAGAATCTGGACATGGTCAGCCAGCTTTGTCAGCGGGATATCGAGCATCACAAGTTCGCCGCGGTTGTTGAGACCACCACGGATCGCCGCAAGGCGTTTGAAGGAGCCGATTATGTCATCTGCACGGTCCGTCAGGGCGGACTGGAAGCCTTTCAGACCGATATCGACATCCCGCTAAAGTATGGCGTCGATCAGTGCGTCGGCGACACCCTCTGCGCCGGCGGGATCATGTACGCCCAGCGCACGATCAACGCCATGCTCGATTTCTGCCAGGACATCCGCGAAGTTGCCAAGCCCGACGCGCTGCTGCTGAATTATTCCAACCCCATGGCGATGAACACCTGGGCGTGCATCAAATACGGCAAGGTCAACACCATCGGGCTTTGTCACGGCGTGCAAGGTGCTGAGTGGCAGATCACCCGTGCCACCGAGGCATGGGCGCGCACGCAAGGCTTGATCGGAAGCGAAGAAAAGATCCACCGCAAGGCGATCGACTTTGTCTTCGCCGGCATCAACCACCAGACGTGGTGTATCAAAGCCACCTGGCGCGGGCATGACCTCTTGCCCAATCTGCACGAGCGAATGATGGCGATGGAAAATCTGCGTCGCGAGGAAAAGGTGCGACTCGATGTCCTCAAACGGTTCGGCTACTACTCGACCGAATCCAATGGCCATCTCTCCGAATACCTCCCCTGGTATCGCAAACGAACCAGCGAGATCAACCAGTGGATCAGCCTCAATAGCTGGATTCATGGCGAAACCGGAGGCTACCTGCGCGTCTGCACCGAAGGCCGCAACTGGTTTGAAACCGACTTCCCCAATTGGCTCAAGGAAGAACCCAAGCCCATCACCCAAGCCGACCGCTCCGAAGAACACGGCAGTTACATCATCGAAGGTCTGGAGACCGGCCGGGTGTATCGCGGGCATTTTAATATCGTGAATAACAATCACATCACCAACCTGCCCAACGGCTGTGTGATCGAAATCCCCGGCTATGCCGACGGCAACGGGATCAACATGCCCGTGGTGGGCGATCTTCCGCTCGCCTGCGCCGCCACCTGTAGCGCCAGCGTGCGCGTGCAGGAGATGGCAATGGAGGCGGCGGTTCATGGGGACGTGAATCTGCTGAAACTGGCGATGCTGCATGATCCGCTGGTCGGTGCAGTTTGTAACCCAGAAGAAGTGTGGCAGATGACCGATGAGATGCTGGTGGCGCAAAGTCAGTGGCTGCCCCAGTTTGCGCACGCGATCGTGCCCGCCAAGAAGCGCCTCGCCGACGCCGAGGCCAATGGCACGCGCGTTAAGACCGTACAGACCCAGGGTGCGGCAAGGGTGCACACCAAGTCGGTCGATGAGATGGCGAAACAAAGGGAGCAATCCCGCACCAACGCCCAAGCCGCCGACAAAGGTAAAGTGACCGCCAACGCCTGATGCGGTCGCGGCAATTCGTCCTTATCCAGATTTCAAATTGCAGATTTCAGATTCAGCCGACCTTGTCCAGATCGCGCTTCATCTGCTCAGCGATCTTCGAAAAAACGCTCTGCAACGGCCCGGGGACTTGGGCGAGTTGGGCGTGGCATTCATACAGATGGGTCGTCAGATCGGTCATCCGAGTGGGGGGAATGTCGAGTCGGACGGGATCGGCCAGTAACACCGGGGCGTCCGGGGTGATCGGGAGCATACTGTCGAGCCGGGTCGGCTTCAGCACCGCATCGACCACCTTTTGCGGCGCTACGATCCGCCATCGCCCGGCGGCGACTTTGTGAATCGTGATCAGGCAGCCCAAAAGTGTGCTATCCAGATAATCACAGCGGGACAGGTCTATCACCGCCTGAGCGCTTGGATCGTTCTTAAGGACTTTCACGATCGCATCGCGGATGAACGCCGACTCATGCATCGAGCCTTTGCCGACGATTTGCACGCAGATTCCGTTTTCAATGGGCGCGACAAAAACTTGCGACGACACGCGGCCTCCTGTTGGAAGGACTAATACTAACCTTTTGGCGCGGATGTCGCCAAGCTGGCGACTTGACGTCGCAAAGCACCCGCCGCTAGGTTGCGGGGATGATCCAGCCGCGGGCGATCGTCGAGAAGCTGGGGCACCTGGGGCTGTGGGCGGGAATGTACGTCGCGGGGGCATATATCTGCTTCTGGCAATTGGCCGGTGCGGGGGCGTGCGGATCGGTGCCGGTGTGGGAGGCAATTGTTGCGGTGTTTCTATCCGCGACGTCAGTCTACGCGATCGACCGGGTGAAGCTGTCCGACAAATTGCTCGATCCAGCGGACATCGCCGCCCAACCCGCGCGATACGCGTTTCTCACCCGACACACTCAGGCGATCCGTATCGGCGTGATTGTCATGTTGCTGGTGGCAATGGGGCTCGCCTCAGTCGTGTCGCGACTATTACCGATCGTGATCGGGCTGTCGGTGGTCGGCGTGTTCCTCTATGCACCCGGGCCAAGACGATCGCTGCCCAGACCCAAAGATATTCTGGGATTGAAGAACCTTTTGGTGGCAGCGGGGGTGGTTTCGCTGGCGATGGTGGCGACGGCGCTGCTCGGGCCGCTGAGTCGGGCGGATTCGGAGAGTTTCTGGCTCGTTGCACGCCAGCGCGTCACGCCGGTGTTTGAGGCTACGCTTCTATTGATGATGCGGGTGACAATCGACGCGGCGATCTGCGATGTCGATGACGCACAAACCGATCGCCGCCATGGGACGCAGACATTGGCGACGCTGATCGGCGCATCGAACGCGTTTGTCGTGCTGTGCACCGCCCGCATCGCGATCGCAGGGCTCATTATTGTGTTGGCGACCGTGCCGATGTCGGTGCGGATCGTCTGGGCAAGTGCGGGCGTTGTGAGCCTGATCGTCCTGTGGGCCCGGCGCGGCAAACCGGTGCGCGATCCGGTCGATATCGCGCTGGGCGTCGAAGCAATCGTCGTAACGTTGCTGTTGACTGCTATTTGCTGACTTGCAGCACCGCCACGCCACGATGGGGGAGTTTCAGCTTGCCTTCGACCTCTTCGCCGCTGAACAGTTCTTTGCCGGGGGGTGTGGTTAGAAACTGTGCCTCGCCGCTGTGGTTCAGCAGCCACAGGTAGTCGGCCTTTTTCCCGACGCGCACGAT
>JBGSMH010000388.1:0-3683 GCA_041740275.1 Phycisphaerae bacterium | reverse complement strand
GGGTGTAGTTCCTCCGCCGGGTAGATCAGGCGGCTTTGGACCAGAATTGGTTCCATAGGTTGCTCGCCTGGACGCATCGCAAGGCTCCGATCCGCTCGGCCCGTCGGATTCGCCACCGGGGACTGTTGAGTTTTAGCCGGGCACCGATCGTGTGTTTGCACCCGCCTTCGATCTGGCCGCTGCCGATCGTCTGGCCGTCGCGCAGGCGGTCGGCGTACCACATCCGGTCCCGGTTCGGACGCAGGTACGTCAATAGCTTCTCGATCGCCCTGTGCTTGGCCGGTGCCTCGGCAGGAGCGGGCTGTTCGGATTCGAGGCGATCGATCAACGCCGGGCCGTTGTGCGCCAGCACGACTTCCATTCGCTCGTCCGCCCAGGCCTGCGTCGCCGAACCTTCGCCCAACAGTTCACGCCCGCACTGATGGATGTGCTCGCTGACGTGGTAGATGTCCACGCACCAACTGCCGTTGTGCTTGGGCAGACGCCGGGCGGCCTGATCCCATATCCATTTTGCACCGTCGGCGATCGCATGCACCACCGGCTCTCGCTTGAGGTCCAGTCGTTTGCCCAGCCGTGCCCAACTCGCCCCGACATGATTGGCGTCGGCCATCGCGCAGACCGACAGCCGTACCGTCGCTTCGTTGAGCACCCGGTCGTTCCACTGACTCGGTTCCGCCGGCGCGGTCGGCTCGCGTTTGAGCACGGTAGATAGCCGCATTTCACGCCACCCCTCGACGGTGTTGACGCTCGTGCCGTCGGCACTGAACTCGACTTCACCGGCCGCCTGCTGGAACATCTGCACCGGCGTGTCGTCCTCCTGGAGCCACTTCTGGGCGCGCTGGCCTTCTTCCTGACAGACGCGTTCGATGGTGTCGTCAGAGACGTCCAGATGGCTGAACTCTTTGAGGTTCGCGCTGGCGCGGTCGAACGGCCAACTGGTCCCCGCCAGCGTGATCATCCGCCTCGCTCCGGGCGTCATGGCTCGCTCGCCCACGCCCGCCCAGGTGTCCAACGGGATCGTGCCACACTTGCACGACGGGCAATGGTAGCGACGGCGTGGGTAGTCGATGTGCCCGATGACGCTCAGGACGTTGCGGGTGTCGGCTGCCTTGAACTTCGCCTTGCCACCGCACATGCAGCTTCGGCTGCAAACCCCCTTTTTTGCGCCTCTTCGCGGGCGCTGATGGAATCGGACAGGAGTTGTCTGAGAAAGGCGAATCCCGTGTCGGTGATCGCCGCCTCCAAACAGGCAAAGCCTTGTCCGTGCGGTGCCTCATCGGCGACACGGTTCAGTTCCCGGTGCAACAGAACCGCCTGCTCTGCCGCGAGGCGTTCACGGGGTGAAAGTCGAGCCAAGTCGATCAAATGGCCTCCTTGCCATGGTTTGGGGGGCATTCTAACAAATCTACCCGGCTGGCGCGCCACACCCAGTGCGGCTCGCCACAAACAGATTGCTTAAACCTCTGGAGGTGTTCGGAAATCGGCGGGTTCCATTCGCAGATGCTCCGGATGAAGTGCAGTATCTGCGGTGCCCGCACTGCGAACACACCACTTCATTGTTGAGCAGTATGGTCACATCCTTCACTGGACGTCAATAAATTTCACATCATTCACGATTTCTAGTTCATCAATGATGATTAGACGTTTCGGATTTAGCGCTCTCATGTACGAACGTGTCGCATCTTATCCATATTAACCCCCCCGTTGTCGTCTGTCGTGTCAGCGTAACCGTGAAATCGGCGGATTTGCATGATTTTTCCGCCGACTTTTCAGGTTTTCGGGGATATAGTACCGTGGTCGTTTTGCGCTGCGCTTGGGGATGCGTCTCTTGTGCTTCCAAGCGCTGCGAACGCTGCTGGACCCGTGAAGAGAAAGTCTTGAACCCCGGCCGGAAAGATAGGAATTGCAACAGTTGCACGCTGGCGCGCAACACCTGAGGGGGGTCAAAATCACCAAGTCCTGCGGCGGACAATACTTATGATTTTCGTATGGACAAAAGCCGATGCAACAAATGCAACAAGTGAAAAGAAGTGCGCGTTGTTGCAGCGTGATATTGCGATCGACGACTTGTTTCATCGTCACCATCGAACCACTATTATACTCCGGCGCTCAAAGGCAGACACCGCAAACCGATCCATAAACAGGACATGATTCATGCGACTTCCAAGCAAGCGTCCGACGATTCTGGTTGCCACGAGTTATGTCCTGGACACCTACAGTCGCCCGGCGGTTCAGTTGCCGGCGACTTATGTCTCCAGCGTCATCAAGGCGGGCGGCGTGCCGCTGCTGGTCCCGCCGATGGAGGACGGGCCGGCATGGCGACATCTGGTTAACCAGGGTGACGCCTTATTGCTCGTCGGTGGGGCCGATATTGATCCGGCCGCCTATGGCCAGAAACCGCATCCCAAGACGAAGGTCACATTGCCCGAGCGTCAGGCCGCCGACGCGCGACTCTTCGCCTGGGCCGACCGACGAAAACTGCCGATCATGGGCATCTGTCTGGGCATCCAGACGGTGGCGGTCGCGCGCGGGGCGACGTTGATCCAGGACATCCCCGATGAATGGCCGGGCGCGATCGAGCACGCCTGCGATCCGTCGCCCAAGGCCTGGCCGAGACACCCCGTGCGGATCGACCCCAATAGCCAACTGGCCCGGATCGTCGGCGGCACCGAACTGTCGGTCAATTCCCACCACCATCAGGGACTTGCGTCGCCAGGGCGAAACATGCGTGCCGTCGCGTGGAGTCCCGACGGGATTATCGAGGCCACTGAAGATGTCCGGGCAGATCGATTTGTGCTGGGCATCCAATGGCACCCCGAGCGCATATGCGATGAACCGCCGCATCTGGCGCTTTTCAAGAAATTGGTCCATGAAGCCCGCGTGCGGCGCAAGTCATGACACGCCAATTGAAGCTTACCCCGGCAGCAGGTTGATCGTGCGATACTCCATACCCAGCAGGTTCAGCACGAGACTGACAATGAGCCACACACCGGCGGCAAATGCTTCACCGACCACCAGGCCGATAAAGACAGGTTTGGCGGATTGCAGAAGCGACGCACCGCCTAGTCGAACCACGATCACCTTCCCGACCCAGCCAAGGAACAGGCTCAACCAGATCCGCTGCATCGCATAGCTATACAGAACGATGAACCCGATCGGGTGCAAAGGCCACCACGATAGGGTGAATCGCAGAACGCTGGTGACGCCGACGATCAAGGCGCCGATGCCGATGTTGGTCGCCATCGCCCCGCCGCTCTCCTGTTTGACGCCGGATTCATAGTTGGTGGCACTGCTCAAAATGTAAGTTGAGGGAACGTTTTCGATGCCGTAGCTATTGATCGGAGCCTGAGGAGTTGTGCTCAGCGTGGATGCGTAGCTGTATTCGGTCCACAGCATGCTCGCCGACGACGTCACATACCCCACCACCAAGGCCAGGACAACTGCCAGAACCAGCGAGAAACTGGTCTTCCATCGCCGGGTCCGATCGTACGCGGATTGGTCCGCAACCCGCAGGCTTTGCAGGAAGAACCCGGCAAAGCTCTCGCGCAGGTCATGGAACAGCCCGGTCATCCAACTGGCAAAGAAGAACGTGGTCTGCGTCGTCCGAATCGGCTCGGGCGCCATGAGTATGGGGTAGTACCAGATGCGATACATCACCCAGTTGATCTGGACGAACACCAGAC
>JBGSMH010000387.1:0-4435 GCA_041740275.1 Phycisphaerae bacterium | reverse complement strand
GCGATGCAGGATCACCCGCCTTGCCCCGCTCAGGCCGGCCAGCAGGTTGTATTGCCAGCGATTGGACGGGAACGGCACGAGGTAGACATCGGGCTTGAGCGACCGGCTGACCCTGGCACTCTTGAGCATGTTTTTGATGCCCGATCCGGTGATGCGCACGTCGATCCAGTCGATGCGTCGAACCACCTCGGCGATCGGTTTGGAGATCGTCAACGCGACGATTTTGGCATCGGGCAAGCCCCGGCGCAGTTGCCGCAGCATCGGCTCGGCCATCAACGCGTTGCCGATCCCCGCGACGAGGGGGATGAGGATCGTGATTTGCGAATTTCGATTTGCGAATTGCGAAGGAAGTTGTGTCGTTTGCTCAATCATTCGCAGATCGAAAATCGCAAATCCGAAATCAAAAATACTTAACATTCCCGGCACGCGTTTTGGCCAATCTTCGACTGCGGGGACGGGGGTGGGGACCAGGTCGTTTTGTTTTTCGTCGTAGAGGTAGAGCGTCCATCCGCCGCTGGGAGGGCGGCCGTGGTTGCGGGTGAACTTTTCGTGATATTCCATGGGCAGGCGGAAATGCCACACCCGCCACGGGACTGCGGGGCTTTGGATGAGCAGCCAATCGGATCGGGCGCGAACGAATCGCGTCAGTCGGGTCGGGAACCGTTTGCCAAACTCGCTGGTGGCCGGGTCTTCGGGGTAGACGAAGCGGGAAAACCCTTTGTCCAGTGGCTTGATATCCAGATCGGTCAGCAACACCATTGCCCGCATCCCGGCCTTGCTGAAGCGGATGCGGTCGAGGTTTTCGTAGCGTTCGTTGATCATGATCCGACCATCTTCGGGTCGGTAGCCCAGACGCTCGCTACGGGTGGCCGGTTGGGTGGTGGCGACGGGAAAGCTGCCCAGGTGATAGGCGATATTGACCAGATCCTTGTGCTGCCCGGCCTCAAAATCGTCGTAGAAGTTGCTGGAGCGCATGACGATCACGTCCACGCCGTAAAGAGCGATATTGCACAGCAGCACGGTGTAGACGAAGGCCCGCCGGGCCCATTTGCCCCAGTCGAAGCCGGGGGTGGGGAAGGATTCGGAGGCGTCGCGAATCGCCAGAAAAATGCCCAGCACGATCAGCGGCGCGACGGGCACCAGATAGCGCGCGTTGGGGTTTGGCCAGTTCATGCACAGCGCACCGCAGTAGATCGCCAGGCTAATCCAGAGCAGATCGCCTTTGATGAGTCGGCGGATCGCGACGTAGCCGAGGATGACAATCGTAAACCATCCCAGCAAGGATACGCCGCTGTCGAGCCACTTGTTGACGGGCCCGGCAAAGCGCGTCGGATGCCATAGCAGCCAGCTAAACCACTTGCCGGCGCGGACGAGGCGCTGGCTGTATTCTTCGAGGACGCTCTGCTGCCCGCTCGTGGCGATGGGGACGAGCGTGGGGGAGGTCGCGTCATCGGAGATTTCCGGGGCGTCTTCCTCCATCGTCGAAGTCCCCCCGGCGGCGGCGAGGGCCTTGATTTCCTCGGCGGTCAGTTCGAGCGAGTAGCGTGTGCCCAGCCAGGTCGCGATGATCGTCACCACGCAAAGCCCGGCGAGCAGCCAGCGACGATTCTGCCCGACCCATGACCATTTTCCGCTGAGCAGCACCGCGATAATCGGCAGCAGTTGGATCACGCCCGCCCAGCGGATAAACGGGATCGCAACGCAGATGACGATCAGCCCGGCCCACGATCCGTAGCGCACTGTGGATTCTCGTGCCCGAAACGCCAGCAACAGTGCCCCGGCACTGAGCAGGCAATACAACCCTTCACTGTGCAGGAAAAAGGTGAGCGAGTAGACGGGCATCAAAATGCCCGCCAGCCCGACAGACAATGCGGCGATGCGCGGGGGCGCAAACCGAAGTGCGATGAAATACCCGATCAGCAACGACCCCCACATGCACAGCATCGTCACCAGTTTGATGGATAGAAAGTAAGGCGACACCTTCAGCACCGCCGCCATCACCCAAGGCCAGCCCGGCGGGCTGATCGCGACCGGCAGACCGTTGTAGGTGTACGATCCGGAGAGCGCCAGATTCCGCGCGATCGCGACATAAAAATCACTATCCCCGCCCGGCACCCAGTACGGATTTTGCAGTAGCAGATAAAACCCCAACAGCCCCAGTGCCAGCCCGGCAAACCACCGCCAGACCAGCTTCGGATCATGAATCGGGGGCGCGATCAGGTCCGGCTCGACGCGCGGGGTGTCCGGCGTGGCGTAATCGATGCTGGTACCGCTGGCGATCGATGACATGAACCGCTTCCCGTAACTGCCTTGGCGCGCTGGCTGGATCCTCAACAGGTCACGCGAAAACCAATTACTTCCGCACCGCACTCAGGCAAAAGACCGATTTGCTTCTGAACCCACCCGTCCAGCCATGCCCGGTCACCAGATCGTGGATGCCCTTAAGCATCGGGAACCGCCAAGGGAGTAGCTCGGGCTGGGTCGCTTTGACATGATCGGTGGTCAGGATCACGTCGTGTTGATCCATTTTCGGCAACTCCGAAAGCACATCCAGAGATTCAAGGACGTCGAAGCGTTCGACCACCTTACGCAGCAATTCATCGGCAGTCGGTTTGGCGAGGGTGAACTTTCCGTCCAGCGACAGATCAAAGGTCAACACCAACAACCCGCCCGGCCTGAGCACCCGGGCAAACTCACTGACGATCTCGGCATAGTTGCTGGTGTGTTCCAATACCGAAATACAACAGACGATATCCAACCCGTTATCGGCATAGGGCAGTTTCTGAAGCATCGCATCCTGAAACGTTACTCGCTCGTTGCCGACGGTTTTGTTGATGGCGGCGAACATCGGGGCGTAGCTGGTGTTGGTGTCGCAGCAAACGACCGACAGCTCGGGCAATTTTTCGCAAAGGTAGTACGGGACGTAAGTTACGCCTGATCCGCCATCGAGCATTTTCAGCGGCTGGCCGGACTGGGTTGCGGCAAATTGAAGCACCTTCTGGGCTTCAAAGGGATATTCCCACCGTCGCGACCACATCATAAAGGGGTTTTGCCCCCACAGCTTGCCATAGCCTTCCAAGGCCTTGCCGTGACGGTCAAGAAATTGCTGATTCCATACGGTGTGCTCGGCGTAGAGCGGATCGCGCTGCAGCGCCTCAACCTCTTGCCGTGTCGGAATTCCCGGTCTCAGATTCATCAACACATGCTACGAAAACCCCCTTGGTTTGCAAAGACACGCCGCGATTCGACACAGTCGGTACCGTTTACCCAGCTTGCCAGCAGACCGATGCGGTTGCCCGATCGAATTGGCGGAAGTGGGACATTTTGTCGCACCCATGCGCCATAATCAGCGCTCGTTGGTCTGACACGGGAATTGGAAGAACATGCACAAAAAACACCCTCTCGTCGCACCGCGTGCGACGCGCAGCAAATCGCTCATCAAAAACGCCGCACACTGTGCGGTGCTGATGGATCGGCTCGAGTCGCGTACGCTACTGGCGAGCATCAGTGCAACCACGCCCTTCAACGGCGCACAAACCGTCGCCACTGGTGCGAATCTGACGGTGCAATTCGCGTCAGCAATGAACGCCGCGACGCTGACCAGCAGCACCATCGTCCTGACCGACCCTGCCGGGGCGGTCGTTCCGACGTCGTTGGCGTATAACGCGACCAATCGCACGCTCACCATCGACCCCACGCCGACATTGGCATCAACGCCCAACTATTACCGCCTGCGCGTCGCCGGGGGCGCATCGGGCGTGAAGGACTCGGGCAACGGCAATTTGGCTTCGGATTATCTGGTCCATTTCACCACCGGCACGCCCAGTTTCAGCGAAACCACCGTTTTCAGCGGTTTGATCGAGCCGACCGCAGTTGAGTTTGCCCCGGACGGACGCATTTTCGTCGCAGAAAAACGCGGCGTGATCAAAGTCTTTGACAATCTTGCCGACACCACGCCCACCACCTTTGCCGACCTGCGAACCCAGGTCCACAACTATTGGGATCGCGGGCTGTTGGGTATGACGCTCGACCCGCAATTCGCCACCGGGCGGCCGTATGTCTATGTGTTGTATGTCTACGACGGGAATATCAACGGACCGGCACCCAAGTACGGGACCGCCAACACCGATTCCGATCCGGGCAACAACAACGGCAACGCCACCGTCTCCGCTCGACTCTCGCGGCTCACTGCCTCGGGCAACCAGATGACCGGAAGCGAAGCCGTGCTCATCCACGACTGGCATCAACAATTCCCGTCCCACGCGATCGGCGACCTGCAATTCGGTTCGGATGGGTACCTGTATGCCTCATCTGGGGACGGTGCCAGCTTCAATGCCGTCGATTACGGGCAACTGGGCAGTCCGTCGAACCCATTTGGTGATCCTTCTCAGCAAGGCGGTGCGGTCCGAAGCCAGGACATCCGCAGCAGCGGTGA
>JBGSMH010000386.1:0-5388 GCA_041740275.1 Phycisphaerae bacterium | reverse complement strand
ATCGGGATCAGCTTGCCGGCCCCGTAGAACGAAAGCAGTTCCCACGGCTTGGTCAGCGGTGCGATCAACATGCCGTGGATCAGCCCGGATTCGGCGATGACGCGGGTCAGCACGACAAACAGCAGCAGCAGGCTGAACACGATCACGCTCGCCGCCAGCGCCGAGCAACCGGCCAGCATCAGCCACGCGATCATGATCAGCACGCAGAGCACCAACCCCCAGAACGCGAGTGGGTAGGGCAGGTACGGGTCGGCCGGTTCATCGGGGCGTCTGCCACGAAACGCCTGTCGCAGGATCAGCGCCCAGTGGTGTCTGCCGATCCAGGCGATCGAGATCGCAAAAGCCGCGATCGCGCCGGCGTGCTGATCGGCGATCCCCGCCAGATGCGTCTCGCCCGTCATCGTTCCCGCTGCCATCGCCCAGACCTGCAACAGGACATAAAAAAACCACAGGCTGAACGCGATACTGCTGGGAATGAAATAGGTCGCACCGATGACGATGAAAAACAGCGTGGCGGCTTTGAAACTGGCACCGGCGTACATCAGCGGGGCTTCGGTGAAGGTCGACTTAAAATCAAAACCGAGCGGTATCTTGGGCACCGTCGTGGGGAAATAGTTCGACAGACCGTTGATCAGATGAAACGCAAAAACGACCCCGAACGCGATCCAGAACGAGCGGCGGCTCATCACCTGATTGAAGAAACGCCCGGGCGCAGGCGCTTCCACCAGCGACAGCCCAACCTGCGCCAGCGGAAAAGCCAGGCGCTCGTTTTCGACCCATTGGCGACGCAGCAGCACGACAATGAACAGCAAGGCACCGTACAGCGGAAAGATCAATCCCGCCCACGCCAGCACCGGCACGACCCACGCCCGCATCGCGTCCCAAGGCCCGTCAACGGCACGCGTAACAAACCCGCTGACCAGCGGATCGTTCGACCATTCCCTCGAGGTCTCACCTGTAAAGCTGGGGAAAAGCCACCAGGGCAAGTGCGCCTTGTCGATCAGGCTGGCGGCCTCGGGGTTGCTGCTGGCGATCGACAGGGGCGTGATCAGCATCGCGGGCAGATAGCGCAGCAACCCCGCGCTGGGCACCGCGCAGGCGACCAGCATCATCGAAAACAGGACCGTCATCTCACCCGCCGACAGCGCGAGGCGCGGTTTGAATCGACTCAATGGCCCGTTGATCAACACCGCAAGGGTGAACGTCAGCAGCACCACGCTTAGGGGCAGGTTATTGCCGACCATTGGCGTGTTATTCAGTGCGTAGTCGTTGAACGGAGTCAGAACGCTGATGATGCTGACGCCGACCAACCCCAGCCCCACGCTCCGCCACGACACCGGCGACCGCGCGCGAGCAGGTTGAGCGAACGGCAAGCGGTCAGTGTCTGGCTCAATCATGATACGACTTACCTTACCCACTCGGCGGCTGTTGAAAAGGTTTGATACCACTTTGCGTCACTATCAAACGCGCAACTCCCCCAGATTCCCAATTCATTTTCTTTTTGTAATTTTCCGGGCAATTTTAGCGGACCGTTGCGCGCCCGAACCCCCGGGCGCGCAACAGGTGTGTCTATAGTGGAGAAACCCTATGAGATACGCACTGGCTTTGACCCTGATCTTCCTTCTTGCATCCGGCACCCTGGGACAGACGACCCCGCCGTCGCTGGAAGGCACGCGAATCACCATCGAGCACGATGGCGTGCAGCAGCGTTTTCGACTGGTCGCCGACCCCGATCCGGTCGTCAACAAATCGCCGGATGCGACGTTTGCGATCCTGTTGGATGAGACTGTCGCGCCTGCGGGCGTTTCGGTTCACGCGACCGGTCTGGAGCACGACCCGCTGACAACGCGTTATCAGTGGGATTTTGGCGATCCGAAGTCGGATCGAAATGTGTTGCCCGGATTTGTCGCCGGGCATGTTTACGACAACCCGGGGACGTACACGATTCGCCTGAAGATCACGCCCGAAAACGCACAGGCGATTGAGCTGACGCGAAGCGTGACAATCGAGGCGGATCTTCGCAAGACGATTCACGTTTCACCGGATGGAGACGACGCCCGCGACGGATCGCAAACCCAACCAATCCGCACACTCAAGCGCGCGGGTGAAATCGCCATCAACGACGTGCGGATTCTGCTTGAGCGTGGGAAGACGTTTGATGTCGATTCACAAGCCCTCACGCCGGGCAAACGCGTGCTGATCGGCGCATATGGGGACGCAAAGCTGCCCAAGCCGATCATCCGCTACACCGGCAAAGGCAATGCCGAAGCGATCATCCGCGCATCGGACAAGACAACCGGCTTGGTCGTGGAAAATCTCACCTTCGATTCGCTGGTCGGTGCCAAACCCGATGCGTCTGAATTACCCCACTGCATCGTGCTGGCCGGCAGGCAGGTCGTCGTGCGCAACTGCACGTTTCTCAACGTCAGCTACGCGATCAATGGCAATGGCAATCCCAGCGGCGTGCTGGTACAAAACTGCGACGCGCCCACCACCGACGGCTTGCGTCGCTATCTGGCATGGATCCAAGGGACCGACTGGACGATCCTGGATAATCGTGCCCTCAACAGCACACGCGAGCATATCGTCCGCGGTGCGGGATACGATCGCGTCCTAGTCGCTTTTAATACGTTTGCAAATATCTCTCGGCGAGAATCCGGCGCGGACCCCGTCGACATCGCCAAGACCACGGTCAATCTTCAGTTCGGCAATTTCGGCTATATCCACGGCAACACCCTCACCGGTCCCAGTTCGATCGGCCCGCTCGGGAAAGCGGATGGACTGAAGTTCAAGGAACAACGCGCCAAGACCTTTGTCGTCGAATCCAACACCTTCAACTCCGCCCCGTTTGAGGTACAGCACGGGATCAGCGACGTGATGATTCGCAACAACACCTTTGGCGTCGATGACAACCGATCGATCGTTCTCGACGGGTACAACAGCGAGTTTGGGCGTGGGATATCCGACGTGACGATCCGCGATAACGTCGCACGCAACGCTGGGAAGACTGGCGGGTTTCTGCTGGTCGGTGCGGGTGTGAAAGAGATTTCGCTGATCGGCAATCGCTATGTTGCACCCAAGCTTCAGTCGGGCGCGAGTCAGACCGCCAACGTGTATGTCGCCGACAAGGATCTGAGCGGATTTGCCAGCATCTCCGACAACACCTGGAGCATCGGCAACCCCACCCGCTACGCCAACGGCGGGGTGATGTACGTCTGGCCGAAATGGTCGGACCCGGCCGGCTATATCGATCCGAATCGATGGAACGCCTTGCCAGCCGTAAAAAATGATTCTTTCAAGTGACCCGACTCGCTATGATGCCCGCCATGACACACGAGAAGACCACGCCAACACTCACCCGTCGCGACGCGATCGGGCTTACCGTCACCGCCTGTGCCTGCTGCTGCTTGGGCGCAGAGGAATCCGATAAACCGGACAAGGATACCCCGCCGACGCCGAAGCAGTTTTCGATCGGCAAACTGACCGACTATCCCAACCCCGGTTTCTATGATGCACACCGCAAGAACAAGGTGATGGTGTGTGTTGTCGCTGATCAGTTGGTGGTGATGTCGGCGGTCTGCACGCACAAGAATTGTCTGGTCCGCAAGCATGAGGAGAAGGTGTTGCGGTGTTCATGTCACAAGAGTTTTTTCAGCGATCACGGCACGCCCACCGAAGGCCCGGCCAAGATCGCCTTGCCGCGCTATGCGGTGAAACTGGAAGAAGACGGGACGATCACGGTGGATACGACCAAAAGCTTTGCCGAGCGCGAATGGGAAAAGCCCGAAGCGTTTATCGCGATCAAGAAATGATCAGCGAAGCGTTCGGATAAAACAGGCCGGATACCCAGGACCGATCGACACGCTGATCGACCGAACCCCCGCTATATCCGTCTCCACCTTTGGATCGGCTTTTTCCAGATGACCCGCACTGGCGGGCACGAAACGCAGGTCGCCGATGATCGGCTCGCTCACGCGCGTCGGGACAGGCGACGCGATGAAGACGACGATGTCGTCGGCACGGCTGATGGTTTTTCGCGACGCGATGTCGCTCGTGACCGGAAAGAGGATCAGTCCGACCGTCATCAACATGCCGATGCACATCACGACGATCGCTGATCCGCGCCATCGCCAGAGCAGCAGCCGTATTGCAACCAGTGCAATCACGACAAACCCGCTGGCGAGCATGATCCATTGTCGGGTCGCATCGGATCGGCCAGGCTTCCAGTCGTCGATCAGGGCGTAAATCGCCGGGTCAAACTGAGGCGGATTGGGGAGGGTGGCTTGTGCGGACGAGATCTGGGTCGCCCACAGCAACGCGCAAAATGCGATGCACCCGGGCAGTTCATGGGGTCGAAGGGAGTTGATCGTTCGTGCGATCATTACATTTCAAGTTCGATCGCCAGCCGCAACACCTCTGCGACGCTCCACGCCTGGGCGCACGCCCCGACCGGCCTGTGCGGCGGCTGGGCTTCGTAGACCTCAGAGATCGATCCGATGCACGCATCGTTCATCGATTCGACCAACGGCTCCAGCCATTTTCGCGCCTGATCCACCGACGCCCGCGATCGCTGATTCACCCGCAGGTGCGCCTGCAAAAATGCCCCGATCAACCAAGGCCAGATCGTCCCGTTGTGATACGCCTTGTCACGATCAAACTGCGAGCCACTGTACCGCGATTGATATTTTGGGTGCCCGGTCTGCAACGTGCGAAGCCCGTAAGGCGTGAGCAATTCTCGTCGCACCACCTCGACCACCGCCAGTTGCTGTTCATCGGTCAGTGGCGAATTCGCCAGCGACACCGCAAAGATCTGGTTCGGCCGACACGCGTCGTCGCGGCCGGTCTCGTTGACCACATCCGCCAGCCCGCGATACGGACTCAGCCAGAACGTCGAGCGGAAACTGTTCCGCACCTTGTCGGCCAGTTCATCTTCACCCATCAGCCGCAGCGCGTGATACCACAGTGCGTTGATTTCGACGGCCTTGCCGTGACGCGGGGTGAAGACCACGCCGTTGGTCTTGGCGTCCATCCACGTCAGTTGGCTGGCCGGGTCGCCTTGGGAGATCAGGCCGTCATTCGGGTCCATTTTGATCGAAAACCGCGTCCCGCGCTGATACCCGTCGATGATCTCCTGACAGGCGGGTTTGAGGATCGATTCGAACGTTTCATTGTCTCTGCTATGTTTGAGATATTCAAAGCAGGCGTGAACGAACCACAGGCTGGCATCGACGGTGTTGTACGCCGGTTGGTGCGAATAATCGTCAAAGACGTTGGGGATCATCCCGTCGCTGACATACTTGGCAAAAAGCACCAGCACCTGCCCGGCCAGATGGTGACGCCCGGTCGAGAGCAGCAGACCCGGCAGCGAGATCATCGTGTCGCGACCCC
>JBGSMH010000385.1:0-4660 GCA_041740275.1 Phycisphaerae bacterium | reverse complement strand
GAGCAGCCAATCGCAAAGTTCGGGATACATGGAATTATTGGGCGGGCAAAACAGGGTCGCGGCGCGGTCGAAACCGCGGAGATTATCGGTAAAAGCGTCGAAGCAGCGAAGCAGGCTGGCCTTGGCGGGCTCGATTGGCTTTTCGACGAGATCATCGTGGTTCCATCCGTGAGGCAGGACGTGGTGGCCGCGTGCGTGAAGCTCATTCCAGAGCGCCCAATTGCCATGGCTGCCCAGCGAACGCTCGCTGGCGTCCGCCAAAACCGCGAATGTAGCGCGGAGGCCGTGGGATTCAAAGATATCGGCGATCTTTCGATCGGAATTGGCAAACCCATCATCAAAAATCATCGCGACGCGGACAGGTTGAGGCATGGCTGAGGGCAATTGCATTCGAATCCTTGTGAATATCAGACCGACCGGCGGGCATGATCGGCCAGCGGCGCGAAGCGAAGCGATGCGCTACGGCTGGGTGGTTGGGGCGGTGGTTGCTGGGGGTTTGGGGGTGGTTTCCAACAGTGCGAGAAGGTCTGCTGATGTGCTAGCAGCCTCTTCATCGGTAAGGGCTTTGTTGAAAAATGCTACTTTGTAGATATCGCCGTCCCAGGTTCGGTCGCCGGTGAGCTCATTGGCGAGGATGAGGGGCATGGAGTGGTCCCAATTGGAGAGGTCGCCGGGGACATCGACGGACGCGGCGAGCTTGCCATCGACAAAAAGGAGGTTTTTCTCGCCTCTTCGGACAAAAATGACGGCCTGGGGTTTGCCGGTGAGGGTTTCATCGGGAGAGGTGAGAGCGGGTTCTGTGCCGTTATCGCCTGTGGTGGTGGTTCGGAAGCGTACGATGAGTCGGCTATCTTCCTGGCCGAGCGTGAAATTGCGGGCTTGGGCATCGCGAGAGATGCTGACGATCCGCGCTGGACCCTTCATTTCGAGGTTTGCGGGTCTGATAAGTGCCGCGACGGACAATTCGCCGGTCGCGGTCAGCGGAATGGAGAGTTTGGCCGCCGACGCGGTGCTGCGCAGGTGAGATCCGCTGCGGGTACTGATGCCGATGGGCTCGAGTTTGGTGATTGCTTCGCCGACGGAGCGTATGGAGAGGTGTTTATCGTCTTCAAAGGGGAGGACGTAGCCACTTTGGAGGTCTTCTGCACTGACGGCGGTAGTGAGAGCGGCCTTTTCTTCAACCGCGAAGGCGAGTTCCTTGCGTAAGGCCTGCTCTCTGGCAAGTTGGGAAGCGGTGTCGGCAAGTTCGTCGGTCAGAGTTTGGACTTTATCGAGCAGTGCATCGTTTTGTTTCTTAAGCGTGTCATTTTCCGCCGCCAGAGAGGAAGCCGGGGGCGTGGGTTTGTCGCAGGACGCACCAATAACGAGGGCCAGAATGAGGTTGGGGATGAAAATCCATGGGCGGGCGACGCTGAACATGAGGATATCCTTCCATTTTTGACGGCGGGCAGATCTTTGCACCGGCCATGAACGGCACCGTGCGGGTTTGGGGAGATTTGCGAGCGAATGAAAGTTTATCGCGTGCGATAATATCGTGCAACGGACAGCGGTTAGCGTGCTGAAGCGGGTGCGTTTCGATGCGGCAAGGGGTCACGGACGTTTTTGCGCCGGGGCGGATTTCTCAACTTCCTTGCGATGGCCGGACAGTCGGCCGATCAGGAGGTCCAAGCTCTTAGCTGCGTCGCCATCGAGCACCGCCCGCAGGCCATCGAGTCGCTGGTACAGCAACGGCGAATCAAGCGTCAGCCATTCGATAAACGCGATCGGGTCTGCTTTGTTGTCAACCATCACGGTGAGCGAATAGTACGGCTCATCCGGCGGGGCCGGGCCGCGGTTTCGGTTGCCATCCAATGCCGAATCGAAAAATCCGTCCTTCAGAAGCTGATCGACGATCTTGCCGGCCTGTTTCTCGGTGATCTGTGCGCTGCCGATGAAGGTGCTGTGCCGAACGTTGTCGGGCAATTCCGGCACGCTCAGGAGCAGCCGGTAGTAGGGCTTTTCCTCATCGCCCTGAAAATCGAGCCGAAGGGTGAAGGTTTTCAGATCCGCCTTAATTTTCTCCGCCCGCTCGGCTGCGCGCTTGGTGGGTTGCGTCGCCGGCGGAGCGGCGTGGGCATTGCCCGCCAAGAAAATCGAGAAAGCCATCGTCACTGCAAACCAGAACATCCGCATGGTTCGTCTCCGGGCAAGAGTTAATGCTATGGTACTCGGCGGTGGGCGTCGAAGAAATCGAGCGTGAGGCCGAGGTATTTTTCGGCGTGGTAGTTGTGGCCGTTCAATGGGAAGAGGTGGAAGCTCACCGTGTGTCCCAGCGACTTCAGAACCTCGTTCATCATCACCGCACTTTGCGGCGGAGAGACGTTGTCGGCCCCGCCGTGGATGATCATGATGGGGATCGGCTTGAGATTAGCCGCCTGCAATGGGTCGCCCGACCCGGACACGCAGCAGACCGCCGCAAAACGCTCCGGATGGGCGACTGCCAACCGGAACGTCCCTCCGCCGCCCATGCTGATGCCAGTCAGATAGATGCGATCGGCGTCGATCTTTTTCCAGGTTCGGGTCACTTCATCGATCAGTTGCAGTTGGTCCTGCATCCAATGTTCGCCAAAGCTTCGACGATTCCAGTGGGGCATGATGCCGATGTATCCGCGTTCTTCGAGCATTTTGAGGATCAGGCCATCTGCCAGTTCCGGCCAGTAGTTTTCGTCACCGCCACCGCCGTGAAGGAACAGGACCGCCGGAACCTGCTTCGCCTGGGTGTAGCTGGATGGGACATAGAGGCGATACACCGCAAGTCGGCCATCGACCGCAGATCGGTACGCCAGACGGAACTCACCCGTCCGCCCTTCAAACGGCAGCCTCTTGGCCTCGACGGCGGCGACAGTCACCTCGGTCTGCTCCAATGCTCCTCGGATTCGATCCAGCGACACCGCGGTCGAAGCGGCGCCTTCCTGTTCTGCCAGGCCCTGACGTCGCACATCGCCATCGGCTACGGGCGCGCCTGACGAACTGCTGAGTGCGCGTTGGCTTTGCTGAGCGAATTGGATCACATGGTCAATGGTTGGCTTTAGTGCGATCAGGTCTGGATCACTTGCCGTCTCAAGCGATTTGGCGAACGACTGCAGGTGCTGCACGCGCGGACCGAGGGTGTCGATCATCTGGCCGGCAAAGAGCACCGGCATGGGCAGCGAGCCTTTCTGATCAAGCGAATCGACGACGATCTCGTATCGGCCATCAGGCAGACCGGATGGCAAGCGCAAGTGCGTTGCAGTTGCGCGCTGGGTCGTCGGCGAACTGCTTCCGCTCAGAGGCCATGTCTTGCCCTTGTCGGCCGTTCGGAGCTGCGTCTGAATCGCGGCGGGCGAACCATCGAAACTGCGATGAAGCACTCTCACATCCGGCGTCCCACCTTGATGAACGATCGCCGGCGCGGCGATGCCGACATAGCCGTTTGCGTCAATCGAAATTCGGTCCGACTCGTTCAGTTCTGTCGCGCTGATCACGAAATCGGCCGGGGCGATAAAGAACCCGTCGACAGACAGGTCGTTGCTCGCGGTGGCGGAGGTGAGCTTGACTGTCCAATCGCCTGCGGCGACCGGGCCAATGTCACAGAACAGCAGGGCATAGTCGCCCGGTTTGGCGCCCCAACCGCGCGTCGGCTGAAAGGTGATTTCCTGACGGGTGCGCTGTCCGGCACCGTCGAGTTCGAGCGTAAAGACCGGCGGCTTCATGTCGGCTCGCCAGTGCAATCGCCCGTATCTGAACGCCATCACGGCACGCTCGATGGGACGGGGCACCGACACCTTCCATGATACCGATGCATCTTTGGGCGATAACGCCTGCCCGTGCAGCACAGCACCGCTGGAGGCCGGCGCCTTGCCAGTGTCGGCGACTTTCTCCAGTCCTTCGCGAACCGAAGCCACCGATTCCCCTTCCTGCCAGACGATGCGACTGGTCGCCGGGGATTGTTGACCGCTTTGGCAGCCCGCCAGTAGACCCATCACGCCAAACCCGGCCAACAGCAACTCGCAACGGCTTTTCATCTATTTCCTCCACGGCTTCGATTTGGTGAGTATAGCGGGAAAATCGCGATGGGCTTATGAACTGTCCACACCGCCGGAAGCGGCTGGGCGTCGTCCAATCGGGGCGAATGGACGCCAATCGAACTTTTCCTGCGTAATTGCGTCGAAAGCATGGTTATCGCGGAGCCAGGCCGGCTAACAGACTCAACCTCCTTGACACCTTCGCCGATTGCGTCGCTCTAAAGCACCATTTGAATCGTACCCGCAACGTCGCCATTCGTCATCCCGCGGCGTTGGAGCGGTTCTGGAACCGAACGAACGTAGCTGATCTGGCAGTCCGTGGGGCTTACCGCGACGCGCAGGTGGCCGGAGTTGGCGATGAACTCGCCTTTGGCGTAACGATACTCCTCCGCATGTATGGCACGGAAGTTCCGGTGGGCGGCTTGAGGTGCGAGGATATAGCGGATGCCACCTTTCTCCTGATCCGCGAAGAAGTGATCGTGCCCGTGCAAGACGGCAGACACGCCCGTGTCGCACAGGAGAGGGTGGATCGGGGCTGGCCAGCCCGGGCGGTTCTGGGCGAAGGTGTCGCGGCCGTCGAGTTCGCGACCGCCCCATTCGAAGCAGGCGGCCGCCTC
>JBGSMH010000384.1:0-12599 GCA_041740275.1 Phycisphaerae bacterium | reverse complement strand
TCATCGAGCAGCGGATTGGCCACCAGATTCTGACTGATCGGGATGTTCTGGGTCGGGGCCTCAAGTTCCATCTCTTCGCGCGGAACGGGAAGTCCGAACAACTCAATCTCCGCCCGGCGGGCAGTGCGCCAGTCTTCTTCGCTCCATTTTTTCAGCGACAACGCCGGCCGCGAAGAAATCACCCGATCCGACATCTGTGCGTGTCGAGCACCGCGTTCGTTTTGAAGATACTGAGCGCGTTTGTAGTAGTTGTACCCCAGCGCAAATGGTGAAACGCCATACGGATAGGGCTGAAACGGTACGAGATACGGCAAGCGGCTTCCATCGGCACCATCGCCCGATGCGGCGACGTCGCGCGGTATGAGAAACTCGGGCAGAACATTGTGGTCCAGTCCAAGAACCGGCTCGTGTTCGGTTCGCCGGCTGGCGGTCTGGGCTTGCTCGGTCGATGTCCGGACCGGACGCGGTTCGTAAGTCAGTGACGGATCATCGAAGCGTTTCTGTAACGCATCGGCGATCGGCTTGCGGAGCAGGATGTAGAGCTTTGATCCGTCGCCGGTCGCTTCGCGCGGGGAGAGGACATAAGGCGACGCCCCGGCGAGTCGGGCCTGACGCAGCACCAGAGTTCGCTTTTCTGCGGGGAAAACGACGCGGACCCGATCCTGGGTCGGCAGGGTCTCATCCTGCAAACGCGGGCTGAAATAGCCCTTTTCGGCGGCATTGCCAAACTTATCAAAATAAAGCCCTGCGATTGCCGAGAGGATGTTGATGTTGTCAGGACGCTCGCGATCGACGCTGTAGGCGTAATCCATCGCGTCCAGGATGGTCGTGTACTTGGTCGGTACGTTGGCCATCTGGACGGAGATGTTGTAGGCCTTGTTCCAGATCTGGAACAGGTGTACGCCGTCAAACTCGGCCTGCAGGAGGCGGATCAGTTCGACCTTGGTGTCAAAATCATCCAGTTCGCGATCGGTCTTCTGATTTTCAGAACTGGTCCAGAGCGCCATCAACATCGGCCCGCGCAACCCGCCCAGGAGCAATCCGAGCGCAAAGCTGTTGAGTTGGCTGATATCTCCGCCTTGCGACATCGGCTCGTTACGGGCACGGTCGAGGTCGCGACGTTGCTCCAAACACAGATGCCGCGCCCCGGCAGAGCCGAGCAGGGCGACGATCAGCACGCCGACGATGGGTAGGGAACCGGTGCGGCTCATGGTGCGACCTCCTTGTTGCGAAGGAACACATACGCCAGCACGGTCAACGGCAATCCAAAGACCAGCAGGACGATAATCGGGGGCACCATCTGCGTCAGCGAGATCGTAGCGCCGCGTTCGATTTGCTCGGTCACGCCAAATGCACCGATATCAGGCAATACAGATGCAACGATCGTGAATGCACCCGTTAGCGCATCGACCGATCCACTGACCACCCTCGCCAGGCCCGGATTGTTACCGGCGACATCCGTGGCGACCTGCGCGCCAAAGCCGGATCCGAGTTCCAGATTCATCGCCGCCCAGCGACCGAGGATGATTAACAGCGAGAGCATCACCGCGATCGGCCAACTCAGGAAGGTGCTGCAGAAGAACGCGATAATCGCCACCAGCATCGCAAACAGCCACAGCACCAGCAGGCCCTTGAACAGGTTGAACGCGAACGGTTCACGATCGGCGACCAGTTGCAGCGACGACGGGACCATGCCGATGGTGTTGCCGATCGAGCGGTTCTTGACGATCACATCAAAGTCCGCCGACGAGACCCATTCTGCCGGAACGGTGAAGAATGCGGTGCGCCGGTTTTCGACATTCACCAGCACGGGATCATTCTTGTGATACGTCCCGCTGACACGATCACGAACGGTGATTTGCAGCGTGGTTTTGTCTTCGGTGTCGGCATCGGCACCGCTGCGTTCCAGTCCGACGCGGATTTCAAACGGGACGCGACCCTCACGGGCGGTTTTTACAGGGGCTTCGAGAAAGCGGAAAATCGCGATCGGATCGACCCCGCTTTCGCTGCTCCGCAACTGCTGGCCGAACCGCCCGACGCTTCCTCGCGTCTGCGGCTTGGCGGCGGGCAAGAGTTCCACGGGCTGACCGCCCTTCACCGGCAAGACTTGCACCGTCACCGGCTCATCGGGGATCTGGTACAAAAACGACGATGATGTCGGCAGCAACTGAATATTAAACGAACCGAGTTTCGCCAGTTGCTGCATGGTCGCCGGCGGGATTTCCAGTGACGGATTGGGTTCATCCAGCCGAACGGTCCCGGTGCCGCCCACAAATTGTTGCGGCTGAACAAGGGTGCGTTCGGCATTGAGATCAAGAATCAACGCCTGCAACTCCGGCACAGGGGCCGGTGCCCCGGCAGCGGGTGCGGGGGCTTGGGGGACAGGCCGCGTCGGAACCTTAAACACCAGCCGATAGGTCGCGTCCTTGTACGCAGGATCGTTAACGAGTTCAGGCGGAAAATCGAACTTGACGATCGCGTCCTGCGCCCCGCCCAGGATCGCCAGTTTGCCATCCGACAGGCCTGACACACCCGCGTATTGCATCAGCCGAATCGGACGGTGGATCGTCTGCGAGTAAAGTAGTCCCTGAGCTTCAAAATGCTGCAGCCAGGCACGCTGCGCCGGATCGAGTTGAGGCGATTGCAGCGTCTGGGTGATTTGTCTACCCAGAAACCACGCGCGCATCTCAAGATAGCCGAGTGTAAAGACGCCCATGATCAGCAGCATCGCCGCCGACACGCGGGCGAAACCGACGACCTTGCCGAGCACGATTTCCAGCCGGGTGACGGGTTTGGTAACGATCGTATAAATGACGCGCGATTCGATCTCACGCGGCAAATTGGTGGCGGCGGTGATCAATGCGATGATGGTCACAACCAACGCACTGGCAAAAAAGCAGAACTTGATCGTCTGGCGAATCGCATCAGGCTGATCGACCGGTTTTTGCAGCAGCGAGACGATGATCACCGCCAGCATCGCCAGTGGCGTAACCCAGAGCACTTTGCGTCGGATCGCGTCGCGAAAACAGACGCCCCCGATCGCCCAGATGCGTCCGGGCGAAAGACGAAGCGTATCGCGCAGCCCGTAGAGGAATAACCCAAAGACGACCACCGCACCGGCGATGACGAAGGGGAGATAGTTGAAGAAAAAGTCGGCCATGTTTCGCCTGGGTCGTCGAGTTGCTGCGCCGCCAAACCGCCTCGCGAACGTCACTCAATCACTCACGCGTCGCTGCTGGTATACGAGCCGGATTCGCCGGTGTTTTCCCGAACGATCTTGATGAACAAATCTTCCAGTGTCGAGGTCGGGTGCGTGATCTGTGCTGCGGCACCGAATCGCTGAACGTATTGACGCAATTCCTCGATTTGTTGCGGCGTCAACCCGTGTGCTTCAACCTGCGTGATGTCCTTGACCTGCAACAGGTCTTTGACATGGCCAAGCGTCTGCCGCTTGCCACGGAACAGGATGGTGATGCGGTCGCAAACGTCCTGCACGTCGGCCAGCAGGTGGGAGCAGAGAATGACGGTCTTGCCCTGATTTTTCAGTGAAACAATTAGATCCTTCATCTCGCGCGTTCCGATCGGATCCAGGCCCGTGGTCGGTTCATCGAGAAGGATCAGGTCGGGGTCGTTGATCAGTGCCTGCGCCAGACCGATGCGACGCGCCATGCCTTTGGAGTATTCGCGAAGTTTTCGCTTGCGGGCCTTGGCGTCGAGGCCGACCGTGTCGAGCAGCAGGGGGACGCGCTTCTTCAGATCACGATGCGGGATCTTAAAAAGGCGGCCGTAGAAGTAGAGCGTCTCTTCGCCATTGAGGAAGCGGTAGAGGTAGGATTCTTCGGGGAGAAAACCGATGCGGGCGTTGATCTCGGTCGTGCCGCAGCGCTGGCCCATGATCATGGCTTCGCCGCGGGTGGGGAAGATCAATCCGAGCAGTAATTTGATGGTGGTGGATTTGCCTGATCCATTGGGACCAAGCAACCCGAAGACCTCGCCGCGATGGATCGTCAGATCGAGGCTGTCCAAGGCGCGGACTTTGGGGCGGCCCCAGAAGTCGGTGTAAACCTTTGTCAGGTCGCGCGTATAGACGGCGGCATCGGAAGGGTTGGTGGATTCAACGACGCCGAGAGAAGGTGAAGTCTCTACTGTCACGATCTACCTCTTGGTCGGGGCCTGCTCTTCGCCAAGTCACGCCATTGAAGCGCAAGCCGGGCTACGAGTGTGTTGCCTCGGTCGCTTCAAACACAGTCCGGGCTACTGCCGTACCGGACGCAAGCTCAAGGGCGGACCCTTGCGGACGCGACGGCGACGCTTTTCGCTCGGCTTTTCATAATAGGCAACCCGCTTCATGTCCTTGGTAAGGCCTTCTTTTTCGCAGGCTTTTTTGAAGCGTTTGAGCATTTGCTCGGCGGTTTCGTTGCCACGCATTTTGACTTTAATCATCGTTGTCACGTTCCCAAAAAATGCACATTCACACTCGACGAATACGCCACGACTCCCGGCGCGTACCTCCGCGCCAGCCGTGGCGAGCCTCAAAGTGTACCCAAACCCCGCGTTTGTTCAAGCGAACTGGGTCGTTTTGCCGGTCGATTTAGTTCTCGATCGGGGCGGTCGTCGGGGGCAGTCCTTTGCGGAACCGCTCGATCTGTTCTTTGAGGAACGGCGTTTTGGGGTCCAGCGAAATCGCCTTTTCTTCCAGCCGGATCGCTTCCTGAACCTCGCCGAGTTGGAACTTAACTTCTGCCAAGGTATCGAGATACGCCGAAACGTCGGGTGCGGCGTTGACTGCCTCGGTGGCGAGTTTATGGGCCTCCTGCAGTTGACGGCCCGATCGCGACAACAGCCACGCCAGGTCATTCTTGTGTACCGGATCGGCAGGGAACTGCTTCAATTCCGCCGATTGCTTGTCGTAAACACGCTTGAAATAGGCTTCAACCCGGTCTTGGGGTGTCTTGGCGGACTCAAAAAGGGGCAAAACATCCAGAAACAACGTCATATCTGAAGGTTCAAACGCCAGTAGCTTGCCCAAATGCACCCGCACCGTCTCCAGATCGTTCCGCGACTCGGCATCTTTGGCAAAATGCCACTGTGCCCGCGCCCGCGCCTCTTTGTCCGGCCAATCCTGTGGGTTGTTATTGCGCTCCACAACCAGCGTCTCTGGATCCATCTTGTCCAGCGCGGTTTCCAGTGCCCGACCGGCGTATTTGTGCAGGTCGAGCGCAGCCGTGATGTCAAATAGCCGCAGCAGGTAGTTCGCCTCGAGGTCGTATACCGCCTCTGCGCTGGCATCGACAGCCTGACCGATCAGCTTCGCGGCGACTTCGGTCTTGGGCTCGTCGCCCCGCAACGCATTTCGCCCCAGCACCATCCGCAGCGCCGGGGCGTCGGTCTTCTCGATCGTCTTGATCGGTTCGTCCCAACCCGGCCCGATCCCCACTCCGATGGCAGCTGACCATCTCACGCGCGGTGACGGGTCGTTGGGCAATACCCTCAGCATCGCGGCAATCTGGTCGGGCTGATTGGAATTACCGAGATTGAGCAGCACGTTGGCGCGTTCGTCTGGCGTTTTCTCGCCATAACCGCGCAGGGCATTGACGATCGCATCGGAATCACCCGCCTGATGCCACGGCAATTTCATCAGAATCGCCCCGGCCTCAGACGCGATGGCGGGGCGGGGGGATCGCGATGCCTTCACCAAAGCCGGACGAGCCGATTCGCCTTGATCCAACAACTGCGTCGCGGCACGTTCGCGGACTTCAGGATCAGGATCGCCCAACTGGTCGATCCACTGACCCACCTTGTCCGCATCCGCGCGAATGAGCGCCGTACAGAGAAGGATGACGAAAAGGCTGATGATTCTGGAGTATTTCCCCATGTCCGCAATCTTACGCGCGCCCAAGGCGCCGCCGCAAGTATTGTTTTTCCAACCCAATTTCACCACTGAGAAACGGAGGCACAGAGATCAACTTGGCACTGAAATGCGTGGTTCGTGGTTGGTGGTTCGTGAGGAACCGGATTCGATCTGTCTCCTGTCTCCCGTCTCCGGTTTCCGGCCACTTGTTGCAATTGTTGCATCGGCTTTCGTCCATACGAAAATCGTAACTGCTGGCCGTCACTGGACTTGTAAACTTCGACCTCCGAAAGTGTTGCGCGCCAGCGTGCAACTGTTGCATTTCCTACCTTTCCGGCCGGAAATTGACCCTTCTTATCCACTTGTGAGAGAGCTACGCCGCGCGTGGAAACACCATGACGGAATCCCCAGACGCAGCGCGATTTACAAAGCAACTATAGCCTCGAAAACCTCAAAAGTCGGCGGAAAAATCAGGCTATCCGCCGATTTTCTTGCACGCCCTGACACCATGCTGTCACCACTCGCAACGGCGTCAAACGTTCCGCGAGAACGGCGGTTTCATAGTGTGAACCCGTCCCGCTCGGGATTTCGAATAGGCCTTGGCATGACTCACGGGCTACCCACCCCCCCCAGCGCGACAAGAAAACCGACCCCTTTTGTGTCGCCTAGGATGAGGTATTCGTTTCAATAGCCGACAGCGTCGCGCCTACCAACCCCAACTCGTGTGAAACATCATCAACGGCATTTTCGACTTCGGCAATGGACTCTTTGACGGACTCGACCGTTTCCTTACCGTCATCAATGCTGGACTTCACCTGGTCTACGGATCCGGCAATGGCTTCGATGGCACTAATCATCTGAGAGGCCATGGAGAAGTCATCGTCGTACTCCAGTTCATCACGAATATTCTGAATACTGAATAATACGTCGTCAAGCTTAGTGGCAATCCGCTCTGTGTTCTTCACCAGTGATTCCAGTAGCTCTTCAAGCCGACTCATCTGATACCTTTCGTTGAATGTCGAAATGCTACATGTAACTCATCGACCCCAAACTCTGGACCGCAAAACCGCGATGAACGACCTCGGCGTAAATTCGGTGCAGAGGCGAGAGGGAGCGACGGTTACTGACGGACGCATGGCGTTGAACAGATTCCCGCTGCACTAGTCATATGCCAACCAAGTGGCGACGAATACTAGTCCGAGCGTAGCTAGGATGGTGCCGAGCACCCACCAGAATCCGAATTTCACTACGAGCACGATCAGCAGTGGAATCCCAATCATCGGCGACATTAGAAATGGGCCGAAAGCCTCCATGGTCGCAAGGGATAGCAACATCACGCAAGTCGCCAACAGTCGCGTCACATGCACGACTGCATGCCAGACTGTAGCCGCGGCTGTTACAGATAGTGGGACTTCACCCCGTTGGGTTGGAACGGTTCGATAGGCAAGCTCGCGCGAGCTTTTTAAAGCGGATTCGGTTCGCTTCAAAAGCGGAGCTTCAGTCCGCGCGCCTTCCATAGGACAGAATGCGAAACGACAAACTCCACACCAAACCTCACGGCGTGCGTCATCGAGTGAAATCCGATATTGCTCAGCACATCTTGGACACTGAAGGGTGTACTGAGAAAGCCCAGTTCTTAACGCCATCTCTCCCTCACCGAAATGGGTCAGCGACCCCTTCGTCGCTCAAGATCCTTCACCGCTGCGTCAAACTTCTCGGCCTCCGTAATGATGTGATCCTTCTCTCGCTCCGTGAATCCACGCAAGCTCGGCAATTGCTTTAAGTCCTCGCGGTGATCCGAGCGGTAGAATCCCGTATCTCCGAATGTGCCGAACTCTCTCTTTGGTGTCGATGCAGAGGTAACTGGGGGGACAATCGCTTCGTTCGAATTCGCTTTTGCCGAGCTGGTTGCCCCTAAGTCCAATCTGCGATCTGATTTCGATGTGACGATTAGCGCAGTGACCGGCGCTACGATCAAGATTGCGAAGAGAGTGCCACCGATGAGCCACCGAACTTCGGAAGTCGAGAGACTTCCCTCGTCTACCAGACGAGCCCGTTGCGGCACCATCGACCGCGCGATAGGCACGCGCATGATGGCACCGCAGGAACAATAGCCGTCCTTACCACTATGCTCGTTCGGGAGTTGGAACGCCTTGCCACATTTAAGACAGTTGAAGTGAATCATCGGCTGGTCTCCGCAACGGAATCGTAGCAGAAGCCACGAAGTCCTGCAATCTTATTCTTAGAATATCAGTTGGAGCCAATCGCCGTGACCCGCCTCGACGAACCGTCCTAACTAGGCGACCGGAAGGGGGTCGGCTTTTAAACAGAAACCGGTCCAAATTACGAATTCATTGGTTTGGCAAGCCTTCCGCGAGGTCAACACCGTCGCCCACCCGGCGGCGCGGTTGAATAGCTCTCTGTGTGCTCTGACTTCGACGAACTCAGTCCTGTCGCGTTCTCGGCGGCGAATTTGTTTCGTGCAGAACTCAATCGGCGTTCATCCGAGTTCATCTGCGGTTTCAACGCATTTTTCCCAGAAAGGATGTCGACGACCGGAACATGGGCAGACCCCCAAAAGTTAGACGCCCGGCCCACTTGCGTGAGCCGGGCGTCAGAGCCTGCGAATCCTTTCGCAACTTCCCTGCATCTTCACAGACCCGTCTCCGACGCGTCCGGCGATGCATATCACCGCTACTGTGTCCTGTGCCTACCTTTACCTTCCGACACGATTACCGTGCCGATCCGTTTTGTTTCAACCATTCCTCAAGGAACACCGCCAACCCATCCTCCGCATTCGACCCGATCACCCGATCAGCGACCTGCTTTACATCCGTCCGGGCATTGCCCATCGCGATGCCTAGCTTCGCCTGGCGGATCATTGCCAGATCATTCATGTCGTCCCCGATCGCGATAATGCGATCGTCCGGCACTCCATGCCGGTTGGCCACCTGCTGCAATCCCAGCCACTTGTTCACGTTCTGGTCGAACATTTCCACGATTTCCACGCCATCCGAAGCGACGATGATCCCGTGAACATAAGCCCGATTGCCAAACCGGGCCTCGATCGACGCCTTCAATATCGCGGCGTCGGCGAAATCCAGTACGGTGCTGACCCGCAGCGTGTGCGTGTGGTCAATCCCGGGCAGATCGTCCCGCGTTTGCAGGACCTGATCTGAATACGTCATCCAGTTGCGGAGCGAGCGATGCACGACCCGATGCGTCGAAACCAGGTAATCGACACCCGTGTGATCCCGATCCTGGAAAGCGACGGCGGCGTGACCGAGTTGCTCGATCGCGTCACACAACTCGCTGGCGAGCGTCGGATCCATCGTGGCGCGATAGACCGTCTGCCCGGCGCGGGTATCGACCACGATCGCACCGCTGACTAGGACTGCTAAGTCCTGGTGTTCCATGTTGTCAAAGACCCGCCGGGCTTCGGTGTGATTGCGACCTGTCGCAAACGCCACTTTATGCCCGGCCACAAGGACCGCGTGAACCGCCTGCTTGGTTCGGTCTGAGACCTCACCGGCAGGGTTCAACAGCGTGCCGTCCAGATCAATCCCGAACAGGTACAACTCAGATCGATCGGCCACGCGTTTCCTCTCCATCTAATCTACAGACCCACCCAAAACCCGCAATTAATACTCGCGCAAGTGACGGGTTATCCACAATCTGTCGTGGTTGCCAGTGCCGCCTATGCTAAGCCTTGCGTTTGTCGCCCAATAACCAGCCGCAGACCACAAACAGCGGCAACAGGCGTCCGACCAGCATCAAACCGGTCATAATCGCCAGCCCCGGACCGGTCATCGACACCGGCCCGTGGGATAGCCCGACGTTCCGCACACTTGCGACGACCAACATCACCGCACGATCGCCCGAGAGTGCCGGCTCACTCTGCAGAATCAGAACCAACGCGATCAGCACCAGTCCCCCTTCGATCGCGATCCAAAGCAGCAATTTCGGCAACAGCGACGTGCCCATCGTGCGTATCCATGCCAACCCGATCCCGCCGCCGCTGGATAGCGTGCCGACGCCGACCAACATCATCGCGACAATCACCCAGTCCGACCCACGCGGCAGTTGCCCGATCGATTGCGACGTTGCGCCCACGCCCATTGTGCTCGAGACAACATCGCTGGCACGCATCAGATTCGTTTGATTGAACGCGCCGACCAACGGCATCAGCAGGATCATGGCCAGCAGATACACGCCCGCCATCATCGTCAGCACACCCAGCGCATGCGACGAAAGGCGGCTTTTCCCGACGATTGCCTGCCAACATTCGAGTATCACCACCACCCCCGCAGCACCGGCCAGACCCAGCGGCAGAATAATCGCCTGTCTCAGGATCGATGTCGGCTCGCCCGATCCGGCGATCGTTGTCCCGGCTCCCGCCAGTGCGCCTATGCCGCGCGTAATCGATGCCAGCAGCGATTCGTTTGGCGCGATCGTCAACACGCCTGCAATTCCCGCAAGAAACAGCACGATCAGCCCCATTGTCGCGATCGCCCGATCGGTGTGCGGCAAACCAAATAATCTGGAGATCAGCACGCCCCCGCCAACCAACGACAACAACGCGGCAGTCAATATCTGTGCGAGGAAAACGATGCGAACGTGCCAGGCAAATGCCGCCGGATGGGCAAAGGACTGTTCAAATCCGCTTAATGTCGAGGTGCTGGTGGCAGTAAACACCGCTCGCTTCAACGACACATTGTTCTGCGCCGCCAGTGCATCGGGCAGAATCAGTGTCACCGCGCCGAGCACCAGCGCAATCCCCCACGCGATCGCCAGCCATTTCACCAACGCGATCGAACCGGCGATCGGATCTTCCGGATTGTCGGTTCTTTGCTCATCCACGGCTATTTCTTATAAACCGTCTCTGGATCGAAGACCTTCTTGCCCACGATCGTCCAATCGTCCCCATCCTTGGCAAACTCGCGGTAGAAGCAGCTTTCATACCCATCGTGACACGCCGCCCCGTGTTGTTCGACGCTGAATAGCAGCACGTCCTTGTCACAATCGGTGCGGATCGATTTCACCTGCTGCGTGTGGCCGGACGTTTCGCCTTTGAGCCACAGCTTATTGCGCGATCGCGACCAATAGTGACACTTGCCGGTTTCGATGGTTTTTTCGACGCTCAGTTTGTTCATAAACGCGAACATTAAAATCTGTCCGGTGGCATGATCCTGAATGATCGCCGGGATCAGACCATTGGCATCAAACTTCAATCCGTCAAGTTGCAGGTTCATGCCCTTGTTTTCGCCACAGGCTCGGAATTGTCAACCGAATGGCAGAAGTGGTATAATGTTTTGAGCGTTAAGTTTCCGTAGCTCAATTGGATAGAGCGTTGGCCTCCGAAGCCGAAGGTTACAGGTTCGAGCCCTGTCGGAAACATTAAAAAGCCTAGGAAAAACGCAAATTGTGCGGGGCTAGAAAAATCCAAAAATATTCGGGGCTAGGCGGGGGCTAGAATGCCCGCCCGCAATACCCTAGAAAAACAAGGGTTTTCGCGATATGCCCTGATCTAGCCCGGCGTCGATGATGCCCCTATTGCCCGTCAATTTCTAGCCCGATCCATGCCCGCGATCCCGTCTTTTTCCCGAACGTTCTAGCCCCGGCGACACGGTTCTAGCCCCGATCCTAGCCCCCCCGGTTGCCGTCGTTTCCGCCTGATCTGCTAACCGCCTGTTTATCCGCGTCGCATATTTTCGGGTGGTAGGGGGTGGGGGGGGGTCTGCCAGCAAGCCCGGCGCGATCTTGCCAACATCGGACGCGGGCGGGATGATTGTCGCCTATGGACGAAACGGAAATACGCGGTCGATGCTTCTACTGCGGGGCGATGCTATCGGTTGGTCAAACCGAAAACGATCATTTTCCCATACCCCAGGTAGCTGGCGGAGTTGTTACTGTTCCAAGTTGCATCACATGCCACGACATGAAAGACCGATTCCGACTCGACTCATGGCCCAAAGAGTGGGCGGATGCGATCGTCCGCGACTTTCCGAAGCTAAGCCGGGAGTCCCGGTTATGCATCGCGAAGATGATGAAAGTTTGCGCCGACAGCCTCGAACGCGAACGCGAACGCGAACGCGGCGCATAAAAAAAGCCCCGCCAGCGGGTTAGGCTAGGCGGGGCGGTAGTCTTGCATTGAGGCACAACCTATTTCGTCGCGGTTGCTTTGCGGTAATTGTTCGCGGCCTCTTTGTCGGCCGTGGTTTTTGAATATGTCTGCATTTCTTTGCGGGTCTCTTTGACCGACTCAATTGCTGCCTTGCGTAGTTGCAGAATTAGCGACATTGTTTGATTGGCTTGTGACATAGGTAACATCCTTTTCGTCCCGTTTAGGCGGGAAACTTGAATAAGTATAGACTCCAATTGCGACGGCAACAAGCAAAATCCCAGCGGTGAAGAACCGTACGCACCATCGAAACTTCCGATGCTTGGCGGCGTTGAGTTGCCGTATGGCGTCAATCGCTCGCGAATACTGATAAAACGCGATAGCTCGTTCCTCTTTCTCGGTTCCCGGCGGTGACGCTAATATCTCTTCAGGGAAGTGCAAAAGTTCGCTGGCGGTTGAGGGTAGAGTTTTGCCGTCTTTCCGATTTCGTGACGTGCGCCAGAAGCCGATTGCAATTCCAATAACAAACGATATCAGGGCGGCCGTTAGAAGCCCTTTTACGGTATAAAGCGCGCCCTCAGGATGAACACGTGAAAAATGCCGGGGGTCGTACGTCCACTCAATCCG
>JBGSMH010000383.1:0-3540 GCA_041740275.1 Phycisphaerae bacterium | reverse complement strand
TCATCACGCTTCACCGATTCGACCCAGGTGTGATACGCGATGGTCACGCCCGCTTCGATCGCGGCCTCTTCGACGATACACGGGTAAAGCCATTGATTCACCATCGCCGGCGTGCCGGGCTGGTAACTGCGGTCCTTGGTGATATCAGGTAGAGCCCCATCGTCACAGAGTGCAAAGGTCTTGCGGATCAGTTCCCAGCCGATCCCGGCGATGAGTTGGCGACCCTGCGAGCCGAACAGACTGACGTTATTGACCCCGCCCGTGGCGGTCGTGCCCCCGAGTTGGCCAGAAAACTCGAGAATCAGGGTTTTCGCCCCCGCTCGTCCCGCCTGAATCGCCGCCACACCCCCGGCGGTTCCGCCACCGACAACCAGAACATCCGTTTGAAGATCACGTGTTTGCATCAAACGTGATTAAAGCAGCAAAATGCTTGTATCGCAAAGTTAGAGGTCGGGCGTCGATCAGCCGCGCTCGACGGTGTAGGCCGTCGGGGAGACGCTGATCTGGATATGCGTCGGCTTGGACGCATCCTCGATCAGAAACGTCACTGGCAGGCGATCGAGAAACGCCCGCGGCTTGGCCAGCCCGGCATCTTCAAAGTAATCGCCCATGTGCAGGACGAGGCGATATTCGCCTGCCGACATCTTCATCGGATCGAGCAGGGGGGTGTCGGTGGTCCCTTGTCGATTGGTACAGCCGCTACGCAGCAGGACGTCGGCGTGGGGTTCGACCCAATAGATCTGAAACCGCACGCCCTCGGCGGGTCTTTGGGTGATCTGGTCGATGATCGTGGCAGACAATGTCGCGGTCATGGCGCTGAGCATACATTTGTTCCATCGACCAATCACCCCGGCGGCTTGTCCAAAGGAAAAAAGTTCGTACAATTTGCCGCTCTGCATCCCAAGGCCTCTTGGCGGAATTGGCAGACGCGATGGACTCAAAATCCATTTCCCGCAAGGGAGTATCGGTTCGACTCCGATAGAGGCCATTTTCAGATTCCCACCCATTTTCCCCGCCGGGAAACAACGTCAGTTCCGATAAGTGAGGCCTTGGGGCATAGGGCTTGGGGCTTGGTGGAAGATCGTAAGTCCTCACAGTTCTTCAACTCCAAACTCCAAACGTCAAACTCCAACCTTTCGCCACTGCCCCCTGCCCACCGCCGACTGCCCACTCCTTTTCATCTGTTGCATTTGTTGCATCCGTTTTGACCCACACGAAAAACGTAACTGCTGGCCGTCACGATACTTAACCATTCCAACCCCTCTCAAGTGTTGCGCGCCAGCGTGCAACTGTTGCAACTCCTACCTTTCCGGCCGGAGTTCAGCCTTTCTATTCACTGGTCAAGGAGCGAACGACAAGGCAACTATATCCCCGAAACCCCCAAAAGTCGGCTGCAAAATCAGGCTAATCCGCCGATTTATTGCATCCTCGGACACCGTGTTGTCACCACGACACACAACCGCCAGCGAGCTGGCGACCAAACTGACCAAAATGTGTTTTTACGTCGGGAAACAGTCCGCCGGAAAGGTGGGCCGAGGACACTTGGGTTACAGATCGCGATAAACTTGGCTGCGGTGGGCGACGATCAACAGGATGACGATCCGGCCGTCATCGTCGATGTCATAGACGACACGCCAGTCACCCACCCGGATTCGATACGTATTCGCGGACCCCCGCAATTTTGTGCAACCGGCCGGACGCGGGTTGTCGGTGAGCTTGAGGATTGCCGCGTCAACGCGTTTCAGCACGTCGCCGGGAAGACGCCGCAACTCTTTGTCAACGCCCGTGGCGTAGCGAATCTCATACTTCACGACTTGAGTCCCAATGACTTGCGGAGCGAAGCGTAGGACCGCGTCTGGCCGCCAGCGCGTCGACGTGCGGCTTCGGCGAGGTCACTTTGGTCGGTAGACCGCGACAAGCGCTTCCGTGGGGGCCGGGCGGTGAGGGTTTCGAAATCTTCGCGGGGAATAACCACGTACTCCCGACCGTCGAGTTGGATCGTCTGCGGCTTCATCACACTCATTATACCAGACACCGCCGTATCGCGTCACGGGTATGATTTCTCGCGCTGCAAGAACTCATTTCTTCCCCGATCCCCTCAGAAGTCGGCGGAAAAATCAGGCAAATCCGCCGATTTCTTGCCGCCCCTGACACCATGCTGCCACCGTCCGCAAGCGGGGACGGTATGTGTTCGTTCATCCTGCGACAATATGCCGCGGAATATGGACAAAGTGGGTGGGAATTGGGCGGGGGAGCGAAGGCGGGAAGAGGCTTGCGTCTGCTTGTTGTACGCACCTGTTCGATTTTTCCTCGAACACGCGGACGGCCAACAGTTGCTTGTCCGTCGACCCGCCGTGAACAAGCTTTTAGTGCTTCTATAAATCGTGTCACAAAGTCAAGCCGATTTGCCTTGCGATTTGGGTCGCCAAGTTGACGAAGTCCTCGTAACAGTTCCGAACAGCTGTGGCGTGCCCGCCTATCGCGCCGTCGGCGGCGCGCAAAGCGAACATCGGCTTACGAGCGTCCTGTGCAAGCGGTGACAGGCTCCGATAGTTCTTCAGCGTAGCCAGATTCGCGTCAGGGCGTGGTGTGGTCGACTCGAGCAAGTGTGTCGCATACTCGGTCGGTATCCGATCAATCCAACGACGATATGCTTCTACGGGGTAACGCTCGCGCATGGTGGGCTGCATAACCACATAACCTACCGGTTGCATCAAGCCTGATGGAAGCGGTGCGATCTTGGTAATAGGAGCGAGGTCAACGCGTTTCTTCCAACCCGCACGCCAAGCTTTAAGTGTTGGACCCAAGTTACGAAGCCCGTGTAACGAAAACAAGTCGGCGGCGAGCGGAACGACAACATAATCCGTGGCGACCAGTGCCGACCGGTTTAGCGCACCCAGATTTGGGCCTACGTCGAGGAGCACCAGATCGGCACCTGTTCGCTCTGCCGCTTTGGCGACCATTCGGTAAAACGCGGTGCTCACGCGAAGCCCGTCGGCGCGGTCCACGGGCTTGTCGTCAAGCGCCAGGCGCCATCCGTCGCCTAATCTGTCTTCGAACTCGGTCAAGCCCAGGTCGCCAGCGAGTAAGGAAAGGCCTCGCGAGATGGGAATGATTGGAGGATCGTTTAAGTCGCCCAACTTCTCCATCAATGGTCGAAGGGAACTGAGGATCGTTCCCGGCGGATTAGTATCCCAGATCTTCTCGACGTCCTCTTCCGCCAGAAACGCTGAAGTCAAGTTAGATTGGGGATCAAGGTCAACTGCCAAAACCTTCTGCCCCAACTCTGAGAACATCCACGCGAGATGATAGACCAACGACGTCTTTCCAACGCCTCCCTTGTTGTTGAAGAATGTGAGCGTCTTCATGCGCGCCTCGGAACTGTGACCAAGAAGAAGTTCGGCTGAAAAGTGAATTGAGGTACAGGAGAGCCGTTACGGGCCAATTCACTCCTTGCCAGTGCGATTCCACGGCCGAAACGGTTCGCGAAACCCAACACTTTGGCGGCTTCGGCGAGCACCGGGTTCCGATACGCCGTCA
>JBGSMH010000382.1:0-4928 GCA_041740275.1 Phycisphaerae bacterium | reverse complement strand
CTCCATCAGGATGTTGCCTGAACCCAGGTGAATCTTGTAGGTGCGGATCTGCCCGCGAACGACCAGAAACTTCTCATCCAGCCGCCACCGGTCCTTCAACTTCGTCAGTCGCGGCAGAAGCGTTTCCAGCACCGATTTGCGCGTCCTGGCGGTTTCGGACAAATCTCCAAAGCTGTAACTCTGCCAATACGCCTGATACCGTCCCTCCGGCCCGCCGTCCTGCCATGCCGGATCATTCCCCACCGACGCGACCCCCACAAACAAATCCACGTCCCGCATCACTTCGCTGAAGACCAGCGGGGGGATTTGGTCGAGGGGAAGGGGTTCGTTGATGTTGCCCTCACCGGCACCCTGGGCTGACATGGTGTAGCCCCCACCTCCGGCGTGGGCGTGGTTCGCGGCGGCATTTGTCCGATAGAACCGCACCTGATCCGTCACCAATCGCAAATACGCCCCGCTCTCTGCCGTGTCCGTACCATATTGGTCGCCCGCACCTTCGACCCAATACTCGGCTCGCAATCCCCAAAGCGGCAGGTCGATGTGAGCGGGCAGATAGGAATCGTCCACCATTAATCGCAGCCGGTGCTTCCACCCACGCGCCGCACAGAGTGCGTTGAACTGGTGCTGCCGCAGGATGTGGGCGGCGTATCGGTTGGAATAAGTGCGAGTGCGGATTTCTGCTTCGGTGAGTAGATACAGCTCGCGGTGCGCCTGCTTGAATGGTTGGCGGACCTCATGCCGCTGCAACCACCCGCGCCACGCCAGCACATCATCCAGCGGTCGCCCGATCGGGTGCCAGAGTTCGATCTCGGCATCATCATCAATACCGACAGCCTCATCATCGACATCAACCAACTTGCCTTCGTGCCAGATGACGGATTTGGACTTTCCGCCCGCCGTCGCCTGCCAGATCAATCGCCGGGCGATCGTCCCGACCAGCGGATGATCCAGATACCGCTCGCGCCAGATCGCGGCGGGCCATTTTTTCTGGAGCAGGAACAACGCGTCGATGCGGTCCCGTTGCGCTGGCAACATGCCGTTGATGTCCTTGAGCGATTGCTGAAGGTCTTTGAGATCGTCCTTATGCTCCGCCTTGACCTTGGCCGGTACAGATTTGAGCGCTTTTCCGCTGGCATCAAACCATTTGATCGACGCATCCGAACCATCCACAAGGACTTCCGCACGATAATCCCCAAACGCCTCGACCGCCTTGCCGACCTCCTCCAAGCCATACGACGGTACCGCTAGTTCTTCAATCTGGTCCCGCGGCAGGCCGAGTTTTTCAGCGGCAAGGTTGAACGCTTTTTCAATCTCCTTCTGTGCTGTTCCGAACTTCACACGAGCTTTAAGCATCGCCAGTTGGCCTGCGGCCCGTTCGCTGCCCATGCGACCCAGTGCCATGACACACCCATTTCCAAGACTCACCGCGCGCGGGCCAACGCCGGGAATTTTCTTGTATGCGGACGCACAAACTGCCGCAATCGCTCGAGGGACTTCGATGCTTTGAAAAGTTGATGCTATCAGGACCAAGCCTTTGAGTACCGATGAGTTTGGTTCTCCGAAGATAAACCCGGTGCGGGAGTGTCCTCTGAAGGTGAAGTTCCAGATCGGATCATGACGCATTAAGGCGAACTCGTGAAAACATTCAATGAGTGCGTCAGTGACAGCCGCGACACCGATCGCATTGGAGATGTCGTGTCCTGCCTTTATCCACCGATCGTTGGGCTTACCCGCTGGCACGGCCTTGGCGTGCAGGAGGAGTTCTCGCCATTGCAGGCGCGCGTCGGGCGGAAAAGCTGCGATCCGCGCATGCAGCTTCTGTACCCAGTTTTCGTTTGCAGCCAGAACGTCGCCAGCCGATTCGTCACCGGTCAAATGCGAGAGTCTGCCTAGCATCGTCTCGTCCCGCCCGAAGAGCCCCCCTTCTATGACCGCGACGCGGAGCAAAGAGAGTGCATATCGTTCCGGATCGCTCAGCGGAACTTCGATGTGAAAGCGTTCAGCGCACTCCACGATCCGTCCGAAGGCATCACCTGACGCTCCGGAATAAAATCGTACCCGCGCAAGCGCTGCCGCCAATACGGCATCGAAGAACTGGTCGCGAGGAAGCGACCATTCGACGTCCATCAAGCTTTGGAAGCACCGGCCCACCATCGCGCAGGCATCATTGTGCATCTCATCCTCCCAACTCTTGTCAGTCAGTTCTTGATGAACGAGTCGTTCGGCCAACGCCAACAGCAATCGACCTCGCTCGGCTGGAGCGTGCGCCAAGATGTTTTGACCGGAATCCGAATCGGGCAGATTTCGCCGACCCCAATCGGGCAGTGCATTCCAATCGTCCAGCAGGTCGCTCCATACAGCGTGCTCCGCGACAAGTATGGAATCGGCGCGCAGTGGGAATCTATCCAGTCCGACGGTCTTGCACGGCGGTGCAGATTCTTCCTCGACAAGCTGCGCCTTGATCTTCAACTCGCGAAGCACGTATGGATGCCCAGTGAAGCCGCGAAGAACCTGGCGCGGTTCAAGCACAGGTGCCACAACGATCGCCAACTTGGCGGCGAGCTTCGTGACTTCGGCCTTGAGCGTCCGATGACGAGTGTAACCCGCGCTCACACGCGCACACATGTCCAGGGCGGCCTGGCGCAACTCGTCATCGAATACGTCTATGCCGTTCAAATGTTTGGCCAACGGAATGACAGGAAACCGGTGCTCGCTTAGTACCGCTTCGCGGTTCATCGTTTGAAGGATCGAGAGCAGTTCATCGCGAGTGAAATCAAGCCGACGTCTAAAGAGCGGTGTCAGAAGATGCGCTAACACGGTCGCGCGCTTCGCAGGATTCTGCTTGTCCGGTGTGGCCGGCCCGCCTTCGACGAAGGCGTCGCACAATTCTCTGAACGCTTGTTCCCAATTAACAATTTTTGACACCGTCGCCAAGGCGTAGCGACGCCGCATTACATCGTCGCCTTTCAAGATGGCTTTTGCCTCCTCGAACTCTGCAACATCAATGCGTCCATAGATCGATATGTTCGGGCGATCGAAAACTGCGTCGACGAACGCGTCAAGTTCAACTTCAATCGCTATAGCGGACATCTCTTGAATCGTCATGCCTTAACCCCCCACCATCGGCGTCAGCTTCACAAAACTCACCTTCGTGTCATGTTTCAGCACGACCGTCTCATCCAGCGATTCGGCCTGTTTGTCGTCGATCAGGATGAAAAATCCGTTGCGGGCGAAGGCGTCGCAGGCGATGTCGAACTGCTTTTTCCAATCGATCTCGCGGATCGTTTTCGGGCCGTTGAGTTGTTGCTCGGTGGCCGACGGTTGGACGAGTCCGCGGAACTGGCCGGCGGCCTGGCGGCGGGCGAGGTTGTGGTCTTGCACTTCCTCATAAACGCGGCTGCGGATCAGCTCGCGGACGGTGATCGATTCGGTCAGCACGTCCAGCGTCAGTTCGTTGGTGACGTGCCCGGTGGCGGATTCGTCGCGGATGGTGATGAGCATCGGCCTCTTTCGGTGTGCGTGATCTCAAAAGATTAACCCAAGTCCCTACCGAATCAACTCATTTTCCCCGCCTCGACATCGCGGCGGACTCGATTAATCTCATGGCGTGCCAAACTCGCCGAGCCAGCGTCATTTTCTCGTCACCGCCGGTAACACGCGGGAGATGATCGACCGCGTGCGCGACTGGGGGAACATTTTTACGGGCAACACGGGGTTCAGTATCGCCAAGGCACTTTTGCCGCATGGGCATGTGACGTTGGTCACCAGCAACGCGCAGCACCGGGACGAAGCACGGGCACTGGGAATGACAACTGAGGCGTTTCGTTCGCACGCGGAACTGATGACTATCCTGGAAACCCGGGTCAC
Organism: Phycisphaerae bacterium; assembly: GCA_041740275.1. Lineage (GTDB taxonomy): Bacteria > Planctomycetota > Phycisphaerae > Tepidisphaerales > Tepidisphaeraceae > BPJO01. The sequence continues at coordinate 1,061 of JBGSMH010000382.1, read as the reverse complement.
CGGCCAAACGTTTGATGCGATTTTCATGACTGCCGCCGTCGCGGATTATGTGCCGGACGGGGCGTTTGCGGTGCTCGATCGCAGACCGTTGCCCGATGGGACCGAGCAGTGGATCGTGCAGCCGGCGCAGGCAGGGAAAATCAAGAGCAATCACGCGCAGGTCGCGTTTCTCGGGCGGCAGACCGAGAAAATCGTCGATCGCTTCCGGCGCGATTGGGCGTACAAAGGCCTGTTGGTGAAGTTCAAACTGGAAGTGGGATTGACCGCAGAGCAGTTGATCGAAGTGGGGAAAAAATCACGCGTTGCATCCGATGCGGATTATCTGATCGCCAACACGCTGGACATGGTGCAAGGCACCGCCGCCGGGGCGTATCTGATCTCAAGGGAGGGTCATCGGTTCATTCCCCGCGACGAACTGGCATCGGCGTGTGCGGCGTTGGTCGGTTAAGGTTTTACGTCTGCAAGATCGAATCGATCACCGCCAGCGTGCGATCGGTCGCGCCGCGTTGGGACTGCACGACCGCCTGGGCGCGCCCCCCGATCCCGTCGGGGCTGCTGAGTAATCGCGTCACAGCGTCCTTCAACCCATCGGCGTCTGCCACTTCCACAATCGCCTCTGTGGCACGAAACGCGTTCATCGGCTCGATAAAGTTGCCGGTGAACGGGCCGACGACCGTTGGCTTGCCAATCGCGCATGGCTCGATCATGTCCGACCCGTGCTGTTTGTCACCCAGATCGACCAACGTCCGGCCAACAAACACGACATCGGCATGAGCGTAAAACTTGCGCAATTCGCCCATCGTGTCGCCCAAAACGACAACGGGTTGTGTGTTGCCCGTCGGCACACTTTCCGGCTTGGATCGACGCAGGCAGCCAAACCCGCGCGATTCGATCAGCGTCGCCACTTCATCAAACCGATCGGGCTTGCGCGGGATGATCGCCAGTTGCAGATCGGGGTGGGTTTGTCGCAATTGGGCATAAATATCCAACACGATCTGCTCCTCGCCGGGCCCGGTCGAGCCGCAGACCCACAGAGGCGATCGAAGAGATAGATCACGCAG
>JBGSMH010000381.1:0-4066 GCA_041740275.1 Phycisphaerae bacterium | reverse complement strand
CGGCGACGGCGGCCAGCTCGGTCCACTCGGCTGCGGTGACGCCGGACCATTTGGACACGTCGGCGTAAACCAGATCGCCCACCTTCTCTCCCGCGTAAAGGGTTCGGTATAACACCATCGCCGAAAGCAGTGAACCCTTCGGGCTCGGGTGAGATCCGTCCGGCTTGTACAGGGATTTGTCGAACTTCAACACGCCGAACGCGTCGCCCACCGGGGCGACACACGCGGCTTTCTTGTCGGTGGCGGCGATGACCGCCTTGGCGGCGCCGAGGTATGCACCGGAAATCGCCTTCTGACTGTTCTTCGTGTCTTCGGCGCTGGCCCAGGTCTGGTATAGGACAGCGATGGCACTGGCGCCCTGCCCGGAGGGGTCGGCGCGGACAGCTTGGAAAAGTGCGACCGCCCGCTTGATAAAGTCCTCGCGGTCATACGGTTCGTGGCTGTGACCCTGCATGATCACGAAGTCGAACGTCTGCCCGGCCATCGTGGGATGCGCGACATTGCTCTGCGGATTCTGCGTGGCTTGGGTGACCTGGCGAGATAGGTTCGCGCCGCCCTTGAGATCGGAGACGATGTTCGGGGCCGGATGTCCGTCGGCGACCGCCAGCGACTTGATCAGGCCGGGGATGTCGTTGGTGTAAGTGTAGCTGTTACCAAAGAACAGCAGTTTCTTCGCACGCTCCGCCGGTGCCGTGGCCGGCGCGGCAACGCCAAAAGCAGCGGCCCCGAGCAACACGCAACAAACCAATTTGGCTAGCCGATACATGAGTTTCTTTCGCTAACGAAAAGTGAACAACCCTAATATCGCACGACCGCCATAGCCCGGCAATAGCCTGACTGGCACGCGGACGCATATGGGGGGTGGCGATCCGTGCAGTTGGAGCCAGTCCCACGATTCGTCGCGCTGCAACAACGCCCGTTTTTTCACTTGTTGCATTTGTTGTATCGGCTTTTGTCCATACGATAATTGTAACTGCTGGCCGCCACAGGGCTTACCAATTCTGGCACCCCCCCAAGTGTTGCGCGCCAGCGTGCAACTGTTGCAACTCCTACTTTTCCGGCCGGAGTTCAACCCTCCTTTTTAACTTGCGAGAGAGCGACGCCGCACGCGGAAACGCAATCACGCATCCCCAAACGCAGCGAAATACGACAGTCAATTATATCCCCGCGCCCCCCCAAAAGTCGGCGGCAAAATCAGGCAAATCCGCCGATTTCTTGCCTCCGCTGACACCATGCTGTCACCGCCCGGCCCCGCTTCGACGTCAAGCTCCATAGTGTGGACCCCTCCCGCTCGGCTACTCCCCTGAACCGGCGCATATGCGCTTGGAGTGAAGAGGATGCGCCTGCAAGCGGCCCGCAATCGCTTCGGTGTGACCTGACCTACTCACTCACTGCGGCCACAGCATCGTTGTCGCCGTTACTTTGGCCGATACCCGGAGTTTTCGGAACGGCTTCGCAGTTTCTATGCCGAACATTTCGACGAACGTATCAGAAAGGCCCCTGCTTTCAGCCAGCGCGTGGATGTTCAATCGACCCAAAAGATCGACTGTTATTGGGCGTTTGGCGTCCCAGAAGATGAAAGCTCTGTAAAAGGTCTTAGCTTCGTCACTTTCCAGTAACGAAAGCAACAATGTCGCGGCGGCTTCCGAGGGACACGGAATAAAGTTGGTTGTATCGTCAAACACAACTGGCTGGTCTTGAAACGGGCCCACTTTCACGAACCTAAGGCTCTTGTACATGCCCGAAATCGCGATCTTCCATGATGAGAAAGTGTAGTCGCCCACCCCGAAGATGGAGAACTCGGGCTTGCCGCGGTAAATCGAACTTCCCCGTTTGCTGAGCAATGCGCAGTGACGCTGGAGGTAAGCCCAAGTCTTTGGCGCGCGCTCGGCGATGCCCGCGGTCTGCTCACCGATGCACCGTTGTGTGACGATCATCCGCCTGTGGCAATGACCGACACGGCCTCCCGCAACTTCGGATGTCTTGAACATGGGCAGGAGATAGTCGGGTTCAAGATCAAGCAATTCACCCAACCCGTTTTTGAGCCGCCGATCTGAGAAATCTAGTTCCATCACCTTTGAGCAATCGTGCTTGATGCCTGACCGCCAGCGTAGCGGAGATCCACCGATGAGGTGCTTCGTTTGACTATACGCGCCAAGGTCAGCGATGAGCGTTCCATCTTCGAGGGCTATCGTTGCAGTGGGTGGGATCGCGTTTGAAAGTTGGTCATAAACGTGGGCGCGTTTGGGTTTCGCCGATTCTCCGAACTCGATCACAAGAAGCGAGGCATCCACCGCTGCCTCGAAATGTTCTACAGCGTCAATACGATAGATCGCGGCATCAACGATCGGCAGGTTCGTGGACCAGCAATGTGCCAGCACTTTGCGTGCAACGACGGTCTTGACGAGCATCGCCAACGTCCCCTGCCGCGATGGTAATGCTTCGGCCAACTTGACCAGCATCCACTCAGAGATGTCAAAGTTGGCCTTGCCGGTCATTGCATCCAAACCACTATGACCCTGAAAGTTGGACTTCTCGGGCAGGTTCGTTCCGTTGATCACACCCATCCCGGCATTGGTAATCCACGGTGGATTCCCGATGATCAACACTGGCCCGCTCTGGTTGGAAAGAAAGTCCTTCCAATTGGTAGAGTAAAAGTCGCGATGCTCAACTGTTCCTGCGCCTGAGCCAGCCCGCGAAAGCGCAAGTCGGGCAGCCTTTACATATTCGGGGTTGACATCAAATCCCAAATACTTTGGTGTCGAGCCAAAGCATTCGGCAGCAGCCTCTAGAAATGCACCCACTCCACAGGTTGGCTCGATGATCGTGCCAAAGTGCCTCTGCTTCTGTCCAAGCAGAGCAGTAACGCGACGCGCTAGCGAAAGAGGCGTTTGGAAGTCTCCGTATTCTTTCTTCGCACTCATCACTTTACGCTCCTGAAACATCACCAATCAATGCTATCCGGGTCGATAAACTTCTTTGCGAAGTTCTCGTGCTTTTTCTTCTCTTTCTGGAGGTATTTCGCGTATGCCGTGAGAAAGCCCTTGTAGAAGTCGCTCTTGGTCTGATCAGGAACAATCTCCAGAGTGCGGCACATTTGGATAACTCCGTATCCCTGGGCTTCGATCGACAAACAGTTCCAACTGAGTTGTTCGATCGGGATCAGTTCGCTTTGTTTAAGAACTTTGACTTTACCGTCTTTCTGTTCGTAATCCACGAAAACAAAACTGAGGTCGTGACGATCCTCAAATACCCATTCGTGCATCTTCTTGATCGAGATCATGTTGGGCGAATAATTCTGCTTGCCGACGTTGTTGCTCTTGACGTTCACTGCGTGCGAATCGGTGAGCATGAAATCGCCAATCGCCTTTCTCGATCCAAGCGCTTTTCCGTGTTGGTCCGCGATCAACTTTTCAATGCTGTTGTAGACGTCCATCCTCAACCACTCCAACTCATGTATCCAGTCCCGTATCGTTCTTAACCGTACATGGTACACGCTCGCCCTCTCCATTCGCCAGCCGTATGCCGGAAAGCGAGCGGGACGGGGTTTCACGTTGCTTTTTTCTAGTTTTTCGGCACTTCCATGCGGTTGCAAAGGGCCAAAGGTGTGACAAAACAAATCGGGTGTCGATGAAATGGATATAACGACGGGTCTCCCGCACTCTGCGGCTGAAACCGAATCGGCGTACGGAGGTACCGATCACCGTCGTAAAATTTCGCGTACGGCGTTTCAGCAAGTGTGCAAATCCACCCTCAGACGCCTGCCGCCTGATAATCCCGAACCGGTGCGCGAACGGCCTGCTTCTCGGCGTCCGGTTCGATCAGCAGCAGGTGCTCGTGCCAGAAGGCGTCGAAGGTTTTGGACATCGAATATCGGGCCGATCGCATCAAGGCCGTGCGGGCGTAGCGTTGGCGGCGGGGTTCGTCGTCGATCAATTCCTCGATCGCACCGGCCCAGACCAGCGCGTCGGTGGCGGGCAGGACGATGCCGGTCAGATCGTCATCGACGATTTCCCTGGGCCCGCCTTCGTCTGAGACGATCGCGGGCAACCCGGACGCCTGGGCT
>JBGSMH010000380.1:0-7374 GCA_041740275.1 Phycisphaerae bacterium | reverse complement strand
AGCGAAGTTTGCCGATCCCGCGCCGCTCATGCGTCCGGCGACACCCACCTTTGCCGTGGCCCACGCCGGTGGCGGACTGTACCTGATGGCGGCCGGGCTGCTGGGTGTACCGGGTGTGGTCGTGCTGCTGCTGCGAGAACGGTCGCAAACACGGAACGCCCCAACAAGCGGCCGGCCAGCCATCGTACGCGAAGGAGATGGGTCATGATCAAGATCGAGAATCTCACAAAACGGTTCGGCCGAACGGTTGCGGTGGGGGGCGTATCTCTTGAGGTGGCACAAGGCGATTCTGTTGCCCTATGGGGCTCGAACGGTGCGGGCAAGACCACACTGATCCGTTGTATCGCGGGCCTCTACCGATTCACCGGGCGCATCTCCATTGGTGGGTATGATGCCCAGCGTGACGGGAAGCGGGCGCGATCGCTCGTCGGGTATGTCCCCCAGGAAATCGGCTTCAACGATGACCAGCGCGTTGACGCGGCAATCCGGTTCTTTGGTTCGCTCAAGGGTGTTTCGATTCGAGACACTGATGGGCTGCTTGAACCCGTCCAACTTGCCGGCCATGGTCGCAAGCGAATGCGAGAACTATCGGGTGGAATGAAACAAAGGCTGGCTTTGGCACTGTCGCTGATCGGCAATCCGCCCGTGCTGCTTCTGGACGAAGTGACCGCCAGCCTCGATGTCGGTGGCCGGCGCGAACTGGTCAGCCAACTGACCGCCTTGGCGCGCTCCCATGACCGCGCCGTCGTGTTCGCATCGCATCGCGTTGACGAGATCGCGGCACTGGCGACTCGCGTGGCGATCCTCGACAAAGGTCAGCTCATCGAGATCTTGCCCGTTCAGACGTTCGCCCAGCGATATCGTGCCGAGACACTGCTTCACCTGTCGATTGAAACGCCCCTTCGCGAACGCGCGATCGAACTGCTGCAGCAGACCGGGATCGGGGCCCGCTTGAACGGCCGCGGCATTCTGGTGCCCGTCGCACAAGGCCAGCGGATGCGGCCAATCGAACTGCTTACCCAACACCGCATACCGATCGACGACATCGATCTCACCTCGTCGGCCGATCACGGGAGCCACTCATGAATGGCATACTGACCAATGTGTTTCTCATCGCTCGAAAAGACCTGCGCGACGCGCTGGCGAGTCGATGGTTCATCCTCTACACGATCGCATTTGCCGGACTGGGCCTCTGCGTTGCGTATGTGTCGGCGGGGGCGAGCGGGCTCAGCGGATTCGGGCGGACCAGCGCGGGGCTGATCAATCTGGTACTGCTGGTCGTTCCGCTGATGGGCTTGACCGCCGGAGCGGGTGCGGTGGCTGGCGATCGAGAGCGCGGCATGCTGGCGTATTTGCTAGCCCAACCGATCAGTCGATTCGAATACATCACCGGCCGATACGTCGCACTGGCGGTAGCGCTGGCAATGTCGATCAGCATCGGATTTGGGATTTCTGCCGCCGCCATGGCGATGAAGAACGCAACCACGGAAATCGCCGGGTACCTGCTTCTGGTCGGACTCACAGTGGCACTGGCGATGGCGATGCTGAGCGTGGGAATGCTCATCAGCGTGCTGGTACGCCGTACCGCCGTCGCGACCGGGGCGGCAGTCTTTGTCTGGCTCGTTCTGGTCTTTGGAACCGATCTTGGAATCATGGCCGGAACACTCTCACTGTCGCTCTCGATCGAATCGCTCCTGGGGATTGCACTCGCCAATCCGCTTCAGGTGTTCAAGATGGCCAGTCTGCAGTTCGTCGATGCGTCGCTCGATGTGCTTGGCCCGGCCGGGCTCTATGCCCAGACCGAGTACGCTAGGTCGCTTCCATGGATCTTTGCCAGCGTGTTGCTCGCGTGGATCGTGCTGCCGCTGGCGTCGGCATGGGTCGCCATGGTCAGGAGATCCCCGGTATGAAACGCTCACTCTTGATGTTGGCCGTATTGCTGATAGCAGGCTGTCAGGAAGCGGTCGTGGACGGTCCGCCGGAATTGAAGTTGGGCCGCGACGAATGCGTCCACTGCGGGATGATCATCAACGACGCCCGCTACGCCGCCGCCGCGCTGATCGAGGCGGACGGTCGGGTCAAAGCGGTGGTATTCGACGACATTGGCGACCTTGTCGCGTATGCCGCTGATAGCCCGGCAGCGGTGATTCGTAAACGATATGTCGCCGATTACGCGACGAAGCAATGGCTGGTCGCCGAGGAAGCGGTCATTGTTCATGTTTCCGATCTGCACACGCCGATGGGGTCGGGCCTGATCGCATTTTCCAGCGCCGATGCCGCCGCCGGGCAAAAGGGCAGGCAATTGGCATTCAAAGACCTGCGTGCCCACAACAGAGACAACAAGGCGGATTCCCATTGAGTTTTACGGTTCATGGCGCGCTCCCTATGATCACCGTGACACTGACAAAGGCACTGATCGATGTTTTCGCAAACCGTTGAATACGCACTCCGAGCCGTGATGCTGGTCGCCGGTGCCGAAGGCACGCCGGTCAACAGCGAGCGGATTAGCAAGCAAAGTCGCATCCCGCACGCATATCTGTCAAAAGTGATGCGCGGTTTGGTGGTGGCCAAGATCGTCAAGTCGCAACTCGGTCCCAATGGCGGATTCGTCATGGCACGGGAAATCGGCAGCGTGAGCGTGCTGGACGTCGTCAATGCCGTTGATCCGCTTCGCCGCATCACGTCCTGCCCGCTCGGCCGGGCCGATCACGTTGTGCTCTGTCCGCTGCATCGTGAAATGGATGATGCGATGCATCATGTCGAGTGCCGACTGAAAGAGGTTTCGATCGCCGAACTTCAGGAACGCGACAACGCCACCGGGCCGCTGGCGATGATCAACACGAACGTCGCCTCGTCCGTCAAGCTACCTGCCGCGCGGGGACGCAGACGACGATAGCGGCGCGGGAATATCAATCAACAGGAATGCAGTCATGTGTAAGAGAAGTCTGGAGAAACGCCGAATCGCCAGTGCGACCGGCCAACACGACCAAACGCCTACGTACTATCGCGGTTTCTTCGTTGGCGCAATCCTGATCATGCTGACCGCCGGTGTGAGTTGGGGAACATGGTTTCTGGTGCAGATCGCACTGGCGGGCAAGGTGACGGGTGTGAGCCTGCATACCATCAATGCACACGGGCAGACGGTCATCTACGGCTTCCTTGGGCTCTTCATTCTCGGATTTGCGTATCAGGCCTTTCCACGGCTTTGGCAGAATCCGCTGGTCGCGCCGGCGATGTGCAAACCGGTGCTGGTTGCGATGGTGTCGGGCATGGCGTTGCTCGTGATCGCCGAACTGCGCGCCGAACAGACCGGAGCGGGTGCGTTGGCGATCACTGGAGGAGTGATACAGACAATTGCGGCGGGCGTTTTCGTGTGGCAAATGCTGGCGACCCATCGACGTGGCCGTACGCCGTTGGCGGGTTCCACTGCAATGATCTTCGCCGCGTTCGGTTTCCTGCTCCTGCACACGCCGCTAAATGCGGCCCACACCTACAACCTGGTGACCACTGAATCCAAATACGAGGCAATCTACTTTACATCCGTTTATCAACCGGCGTTGCGGTACCTTCAGTTCCACGGGATGACGCTGCTGATCATCTTCGGCGTCGCCAGCCGCCTGTTGCCGTCATTCTTTACCATTCCTCGACCCGGCGAGCGAAAACTATGGTTTATTCTCGCTTCGATTGCCGCCGCAGCGCTGATCGAGGCCGCTATATTTGTCTGGTTTCGAATCGCAGAAGATCATCATATCGCGATGCTGCTGATCGTTCCGTGGACGATGCTGTTGACCGCCAGCGTTGCCCTTGTCTGGCCATGGAAATTGTGGCGTCCGTTGCGGGATACCTCAGGGCGAATCGACCGCATGGGCAAGTTTGTTCGCGCGTCATTCGTCTGGCTCATCGTCTCGCTCCTGATGACGATCGCACAGCCGGCATGGTCGCACTACGTCGACACCTATTTCAGCCACGCCTGGTATGGCGCGACCCGTCAGGCCTTTACCGTCGGATTTGCGACGATGATGATCATCGGGTTCACGCTGCGAATCGTTCCCAATCTCAACGGCATCTTTCCCAATACTCTGCCGACGATGCGGAGCGTGTTTCTGCTCATAAACGCAGGACTTCTGCTGCACATCCTCGGCCAGATTGGGGTGGACATCGACTCGCGAACTGCTCGAGTACTGCCATTTGCTGGACTCTTGCAGTTGTCGGCGATCGTGGTCTGGGCGAGCCATCTCTTTTTATGCATGTTTCGAGGACGGCGTGTCAATCGTGTGGTTGTCAAGCCATCTGGTCGGCTAGTTGTGCTGAACCAAGCATGACTTAGCGAACTCACTGCCAACCGACTTCACAAAGCGACCGACCATTGTTACCCGCAACAGCTTCGATAGCTATTTCGGCCCGTTCCGGTCTGAGGAAAGCCGCAAAAGGTGCGTCAAGCTGATTTCGCAGATAAGGTCGCGGCACCGCAATTTGGACCTAAATAAACAGAACGCCGCTGGCGGCGAGTTTGCGCTGCAGGTCGGGGAGATGGACCTCGGCGACAGACGTTCCGGACCGGGCAGACATCGCGGCTGCGATGCCGGCGGCCTCGCCGGTCATCACCGCGACTGGAATGACGCGGGTGATCTCCCAGCCATCTTCGCTGGCACTGATGATCCGCCCGGCGGCGAGCAGGTTCGGGAAAGCGCGGTGGTACAGGCACGTATAGGGAATCTGAAACCGCTTGTCGCGGGCGCGAAAATCGCCTGCCGCACCAATGGCGTCGGGGAACTTCACGTTCAGTTCCTGCCCGGTGAACAGGTACTCGCCGACCATCCTGCGGATCATTCGAAACTGCGGCATGGTTGGCAGCATCGTCACGTCGCGCGAATTGCGGTCGTCGGCTTTGAGCTTGTCGAAAAGCATTTTTCGACCCCTGAGTACGAATGCCGTGACAGCGTCGGCGTTGTCGCCATGGAGTTTGGGCAGATCTTCCGGATGCCCCCGCCCGTTCATGTCGCTGCCGGCAGTGAACCACGGGCGGAACTGCGACATGTTTCGATTCTCAACGAACTTCTTCGCCGATTCATAGCTCGTCCCGTGAGCGACATAGGACAGGTAGTTTTCGCCCAGCACCGTGGGCATGCCCGCACGATGCAGGATGCTGGCGTCGCCGGTGGAGTCGATGACGACCTTGGCCGGAAAAAACTCGCGTCCGCTGACGCTCTCGACGATCACGCCCTTGCAGCGGTTGCTGTCCATGACCGGGTAGGTCGCCAGTGAATCGAGCCGAATCCGAACGCCGTGATCGACCAGATACTCATCCAACGCCATCGCAAAGAGCATGGGTGAAAAGAGCGTGGCGTACCGTTTTCGCGTTCCAACGCCATTGCGCTCATCGCGCCATTCATCGGCGAGGCTATCGAAACCATAGCGGATGGAGAGCTTGAGCAGTTCTTCAGCGACCCCGCCGATGAGCTTCGTTCCAGCGCCGTCGCAGAGCGGTTCGTACCAATTGATCAGTCCAATCGTCGCCAGCCCGCCCAGGACGACACTTTTTTCGATCAGCAGGACTTTTGCCCCTTCTCTGGCAGCGCCGACTGCGGCACCAACGCCCGCGACGCCACCGCCAACAACGATCACGTCGTACGCGTCCTGAACCAGCACTTCCCGTGTGTCCAGATAGGGCTTGAGTGCTTCCGTTGTTTCAGCGATTTGCATCTGTTGCCTAATGTCAGCGGATCATACGATGCGTGGAATAACGATCAATTCAGGGCGCGGTCTTGTCCTTGTTCCGAGTGTACTTGAGCATCTCTATCAGTTGCGGGCGATCCTCGCCTTCCTGCGGCGAGCCCACTTTCCAACCGTTGGGACCGATGACCGTGATGCTGCCGCGCGTCCAGTATTCGCCACCGGCCCAGTAGGTGCTGGGCAGGCAGTTGGCGTCGAAGTATTTAAGCGTGTTATTCAGACAAACCATCCAGCGCGGATCGATGTCCGCTCCGGCTGGGACGCTGTACTCGCCGATCAGGCCCTTGGCTTTGTGCTTCTTCAGCCACTCAACGAACGGCTTGGCGCGTTGCACGCCCAATTCCGGACTCACACGCACGCCGGGCCCGTCCTTGCGAGCGGCCTCTTCCTCATAGGTTTTGCGATACGTTCCGCTGGCGTCATGATCCATGTACATGTGCAGTTCCCAGCGAATCTTGTTGGATGGATCGCGGAGAAGCTTCGGCTCCGGAATGCGTAGTTTCCCCTCGGCCCAGGTGGCCAGATCGCCTTTGGCATGCGATGCCGCCCAGCCGGGGTAGTCGTTGGCGACATAGATGCGTGTGTTGGTGTCGGATTTGCGGATGGCGTCGATTGCCAACTGCGAGGCCGCCAGCCAGTCGCACATGCCCGGCTCGTTCATCAGCCCAAAGCCATAGACATGTGGGTCGTTCTTAAAGGTCTCGGCCAATCGACCCCACACATCGGCAAACGCAGCCATCGGGACCTGCTCCGAGCCGATCGCGTTGCCGCGATACTTGGCATAGTTATGTAGGTCGAGGATGACAAGCATGTCCCGGTCGGCGATCAACTTGACGGATCGCTTGAGACCATCGAAGTAGGCCGGGTCAAAATCGGCTTGCAGTGTCGGTTGCAGGCGTTCCCAGGTGAAGGGCAGGCGGATCAGGCGAATCCCTTTGGATTTCCAGTAATCCAGCCCCTGCGCGGTCGGCCAGCCGTAGTTTTTGCCTTCGACGCCGGGAAGATTGCGTGGCGCGAACTCCGCACCGGCGAGGTTGACCCCGACCATGTACTCACAGTCGGCCTGGCCGCATCGATCGCAAGGGGCACCAAAGCTTGGGGCACTTAGCAAAAGGACCATAGCGATCACCAGTCCGATAGCGCCACGAAACAGTTCTACACTCGGTTGGACGCGCGATTTCATATTCTTTCTCCAAATTCTTGTTGGACCCGTCATTGCACGCAAACTTCGACTGCATCGGCGTTTAGGTGAATTGACGGTTCCGACTCGACTGATGTTCTAGGTTCCACGCTGGAATTTTCCTTGACACCACTTGTTGACTAGTGTATTGTACGTTACAGCACTAGTCAATACTGTTTTGTTTTAAGGTGTATATGGAAACTGGAACCTCAAGCCTATCAGACCAACTCACCACGGCCCTGCGGAAGCGGATCGTGACGGGTGAATTCGCTCCGGGCGACCGGTTACCGACGTTCCAAGAGATCGAATCGGTCTTCACGGTCAGTCGGGGTGTCGCCCAGATGGCGATCCAGCGACTAAAGGCGGACGGCTTCATCAGTTCGTCCAGCCGACAGGGCATGTTCGTGGTCCGTCATCCACCCCACCTTCGGCGATACGGGATCGTCTTCCCGGTGCTGCAC
>JBGSMH010000379.1:0-4183 GCA_041740275.1 Phycisphaerae bacterium | reverse complement strand
GTCGGCTTTCACTGGTCAAGGTCGTCTGGGATGCCGACGCTGCAATTGACCTTTCTCTCCAACGTAATTCTTGCACTTGCAATTCGACACTAACTGTTCTATTATGCTGTCGTAATGGAACGTGAACTGTCGATTGACGAGTTGGCCGCTGAATCCGGACTTAGCCGCAGGGCGGTGCGGTTTTACGTACAGCAGAAACTCCTGCCGGCCCCACTATCGAGGGGTCGGCACGCCCGCTACACCAGCGGGCATTTGGAGCAATTGCGCCGGATCGTTGAGCTGCAGACCACGGGCCATTCGCTGGACGAGATCCGGCAGATCTTCTCCGGCATAGTCGTGCCGCCCCCCGAAGCCCCCCGCCGGGGTCGAAAGGCGTCGTTCAGGGCGGACCTGTTAACGCGGATCACGTTGATCGACGGCGTCGAAATCAGCTTCGACGCCACGCGATTCCGGCCAAGCGTCGAAGATCTGGAGGCACTGCGAAAGCTGATCCGGTGCCGGTTTAACAACGAAGGAGATGCAGATGGAATCGATTGACCTCCGAACTGAGAAAGACACCGACCAAATCGCCCTTCGCGGCATCCGGATCCGTGCGACCGTCGCCGCACTCTCGGTCAAGGCCTGCGTCGAGCAGGCCTTCGTGAATATGGAGTCCCGCGCCATCGAGGCGATCTACACGTTTCCCGTCCCCGATGGGGCGGCTGTCTGCGGCTTCGAAGTGATCACTGGCGATCACATTCTCACCGGCCACGTCGAAGAGACCGATACTGCCCTGAGTCGGTACGACGACGCGGTGGCACAGGGTCATGGTGCTTTCGCTCTGGAAGCCGATCGACCGGACGTATTCACGATTCGCGTCGGGAACCTGAAACCCCGCCAATCCGCGACGATCCGGGTTAGCTATGTTGCGCCCCTGGTGCGGGTGGACCGCGCGGTTCGAATCGCTTTTCCCACGACGGTGGCCCCCCGCTATGCAACCACGAGCGGGACCGACCCCTTGGATGCGGCCATTGATAGTGACGCACTGAACCCGCCGCGGCTTCATCAGGTCCCCTACGGCCTGTCACTGGAGGTCAACGTTGACCTCACGCAACGGGTGCGAGCAATCACCTCACCTACGCACCCCCTGGATACCCAATCAGGCGATCGGGGTGGATACGTCGTCCGCCTCGGCGGCGGTCAGACGATGCCCGATCGCGATATCGTCCTGACAATTGAACTGGAAAAGGATCATGGACCCAGTGCTGAACTGGTCCGATCAGCAGATGGTGAGCAGTTCATCGCGGTCTCTTTTGTTCCGGAGTTCTCCGATGAGGAACTGGCCGACCCACCATCCACTGAGACCGTCTTCGTTCAAGACTGTTCCGGATCGATGGCCGGTGAATCGACCTACCAAGCCACGCTCGCTTTGGCACTCTGTTTACGTTCCATGAACGCCGGCGACCGCTTTAACATCTGCCGATTCGGATCGACGTTTGAGATGATGAGTCCCGAGCCACTGGTCTATTCTGCCGCAACTTTGGAGCGAGCCCTGGATTTTATCCGACAGGTCGCCAACCTCGGTGGGACGGAGCTAATGAATCCTCTGACAGCGATTTTGGAAACAGCGACCGCCGTTCCCGTCCGCAATATCGTCCTGCTAACCGACGGCCAATTGACCAACGAGCAGGCGGTTATCGAACTTGCCGCCCAGCATCGCAGCAGGAATCGCATTTTCAGCTTTGGCGTCGGATCCGCCTGTAGTTCATATCTGGTCAACGGACTTGCCCAGGCTACCGGGGGAGCCGCTGAATTCATCAGTGGGCGCGAACGTATTGAAGAAAAGGTGCTGCGAACATTTTCACGGATTTCCTCGCCATTGCTAAGCGACGTCCGCGTGGACTGGGCCGGCGTCGAGGTACAGACCCTATCGGCCTTACCGCCGGTCTTTGATGGTGATCTGATGACCGTTTTTGGGCGGGTAAAGGGCGTTGGGGTGCCGACGAAGGTAACGCTGGCCGGCAAACTGTCGGGCAGGCCGGTCCGATGGGAAGTTGCTGTCCCAGAGGCCCATGAAGACCACGACGGGCTGATCCGCACGCTCTGGGCAAGGCAGGCGATCCAGCAACTTGAGGAGGGTGCGGGGAACCGTCGAACCGCTCGTGCCAAGGACGCATCACGACATCGACAGACGCTGATTGATCTTTCCATGCGGTATGGGCTGGCAAGTTCCCTGACAACGTTCGTGGCGATCGAGCATCGCTCGCTGGAGGAGCGTAATGACGGCCGTCCGGAACTTCGCCGTGTACCGATCCAATTGGCTAGCCACTGGGGCGGCCATGATGGATTTGATTTATCGCGTAATTCGTTCTCGGGGATGGCGTCCCCCGTTCTCCGGTCGAGCAATAAACGCGAGTCCCCAAACATTGATGACGTTAAGTATTCACCGGCGACCCGAGATCTCGAGGATGACGAGTCGATTTCACTTGTGGAAATCCTGAGTCTGCAGCAAGCGGCGGGCTTCTTCGAGGCAGACATCTCGGTCGACACCACCTTCGAGTCACTCGGCGTGAAGGTCCCGGCGGCCTTTGTTTCTTCGCAGTCCCAGGCGACGTTCAAAGCTCTCCTAGTTCTGTCGCGGCTTTTCGCTGACGACAAGCAGTTGTGGCAGCGATCGGCGCGTAAAGCCGAGCGGTGGCTGGCCGGCGACCTGAACGTGACTCTCGGCGCGGTCAAGCAACTGCTGGCCGATGCCGCCTGATCCGTCCCTTGAGGGCAGCCGCGACACTGGCCAGAGGGGTCGCTGGTGGACATTGTTCGCCGAAACAACACTTTTGAGAGGAGGCCGGGATGCTTGTTGCCATGCAATTTTTCTACCACGCCGAACAGCGCCTTCGACAACGCGGGATCCGCGATCATCAGGTGACGCTGGTGCTGAAGTACGGCCAGGTCTATGACGCCGGTCCTGCGGCAAAGGCTTTCTACGTCACTCGCGAACTCCACCGCGAGCTTCATCGTCTGCAGAATCATTACGGCGACACGCAGGCCGAACCCGAGTCTTCACAGTAGTGACCCTTTTGTCCCCTCCCGGCGGGGAATTGCTCTGCAAGCATGGCCCCATCGAGGCTCCAACACCCCTGGAACATCCAGCAGCTGATGCGTCCGCCGGCGGCAGAGCGGGCGGTGGGTTTCAACGAGCCCGACCTTCAGGCTGTGTTCTTTAACGGGCTGCCCTATCGCGGGCGGTCACCCGGGTGTTCGCATGGATCGGGTTCCCCACCAACGGCGGAAAGAACCCGTGTCCGGCGTGGTGCTGGTGCACTGCGGAAGCGGGCCGGCGTTCTCCGAGTGGGTGGACCTGTGAACTCGTCGGGGATACGCCGTCATCGGGATGGACCTTAACGGCCACTACTTCCAATCAAAAACAGCGCCCATCACGCTGGCGCGATCCCGCTCGAGCACGTCGTACATTTCCTGAGCGTCTTCCGGCCTGGACCGGTGCGACACCAGATCGCTTACGCGGAGCTGGCCGGTGGAGACGTAATGCAGTAACAGTTTCTCCATCTGCATCGCCGACCAGCGAACGAGTCCGTTGGGTAGTTCGCTGGGATGTCCGTCGTGGACGCCGACGATCTTCACACCGCGCGCGATTACGTCGGAGGTGATGTGCTGCGCAGTCGGGTTTCCTGGGTCGCCCAGGAGTACGACTTTCCCGAACTTGCGTGCCAGCGGGAGCGCCGTCGCAAGAACCGCCGGATGCCCCGTGATGTCGTACACCACGTCCGCGAGCAGGCCGTTGGTCGCTCGCTTGACGTCATCTTTGGCTTTGTCGGCGGTCATGTTCAGCGTCAGCGCCGCGCCGTGGGATTGAGCGAACTCCAGCCGCCGGGGCGCGGTGTCGATCGCGATTACCGTTTCGGCGCCGTTGATGCGCGCGTACTGGATCGCGAGTTGCCCGAGAATGCCCAGCCCAATGATGACCACGCTGTCTCCCAGCACGTGCTCCGCGGCGCGGGTGCCGACCTGCACGATCTTGCCGAGGTGGACCCACGACGCATCGCTATCGGAAACGTTGTCGGGCACCTTGTGGATGCGTTCGACCGGCTTCACCGCGTGGCTGGCGTGTGGAAAGTTGCCCGCGACCCGATCTCCGCGCCTGTAGTCGGTCACGCCTTCACCCACCTCGATCACCACGCCGCACGAG
>JBGSMH010000378.1:0-2010 GCA_041740275.1 Phycisphaerae bacterium | reverse complement strand
CCAACCGGCCAAACTGGCCAAGCGCACCGGCCGCTGCCTTGGTGAGATCCGCCAAGACCTGGCCCGACAATTCGAACTTCATCAGATCCGTACCGATGACCGACAGGTCCTTCGTCGGGTTGATGGCCACCCGGTAGAGGTCGATCACAACCTCCTTGTTGGCGTCCGCCGTGTTCAAGCCCTCGAAGCGAACCCAGCGCTCGGGCAGTGGCTGCGTGAACATCGCAGTGACGCTGGCCGCGCCATAGCTGTAGCTGGCTACGATGGCACCTGTCACGCCGGTGATGTCGGTAAACATGATCGAACCGTGCTTGGCGTTGACCGTGTATTTGCCCGCCGCCACGGTCGTGGCACCGGCCTTTATCACGACGGTCGAGACGTTTTGCTTGCCGAGCAGATAGAGCTTGCCGAGTTCCGCTGCCGCGATGAGCGGCTCGTCGGTAACGGTGCCTGTAGTCACGACTGTGGTGGAACCATAGAGCGCCAGTTCGAGATTCGACTGAATCAGTTCCTCGAGCGTGCAGGCAAATTCACCCTTCTTGGTCTTGATAAGTTGCAGATCGGTCAGCCGCTGCCCAGATTGGGATTCCTGATGTTCCAGGGTCTCGACCGAGAGCGACACCTTTAGGTCGGGCACATTACCGACGAAGGTGAGTCCCTGCGGGTTGCCGTTGGTGTCACGCGCGCCGATGAAAACGCGACCTTGTCCGGAAAAATAGGCCATTCTTTACTCCTCAGTAGTGTTGGATTGCTTGCCGGGTTTGACGGAACTGGCCGCCGGTTGTGCACTGCCGATCTCACACAGCCAGAGCGCGATGTCATCCGCCAGTTCGATGACCTCGCCGGGCATGCGCAGCGTGCCGGCGTGTTCGTGGGGTTTCTGTAGAACGATTTGCATGCGATCAGCCCTTCACAGTGAGGTCATGTACCAGCGTGCGATAGCTGATCTGGTAGCGCGCCGGAATGGCGGCAGCCGTGGCATCGGCATCCTCGATGTCCCAATCGCAGTCCAGTTCCTGAAGGCCCAAGCACAGACCGCCAAAGTTGGCATCGATAAACAGGGCAGCATGAGCGGCGACCTGCAGACGATCGGCAATGGCTTCAGCGGTTTCCGCTTCGGTTTCCCGTGCCACGGCCACCAGGCGCACGATGAGATGGCGCTCGATACGATCGTTGGCGCGCTGGGCAATCGACTCTGCCTCGGGGAAGAGCAGCAAGGCCGGACTCGCATCGCGGTTGATGGCGGCGGTCGGCGAGCGTTTGATCTGCGCACCTTCCGCGTGCGCCAGGGGAGTGAGCCGGCTAACGATCTCCTGCAATAGCCGTTCTCGAATGGATGTGGGCATTTGATTCTCCGAATGAATACGTAAAATGGGCGGCAAGGATCAGGGGGAAAGAAACCAGCATGGCCACCGCCACCAAAACCAAAAAACATCGCAGCAGTCAGTCGACGCCAGATCACTACGTGCTACGCGTAGAACTGATGGGCATCCAGCCCGCTATCTGGCGGCGTATCCATCTGGACGGTCGCACCCGGCTCAATGGTCTGCATCACATCCTGCAGACCGCCATGGGCTGGTCTGACTCCCACCTGCACAAGTTCGATATCCGGGACAAGCACTACGGCGTTCCTGATCCCGAGTTCACTGATCCTGGCTGGGAGTTGCTCGACGAGAAAAAGTACCGGCTCAACCAGTTGCTCGCCGAGGGCGATACCTGCGACTACCTTTACGATTTCGGTGATGGCTGGCAGCACCGGATCACGGTCGAGGCAATCAAGGACGTCAAGCCGACGCCGAGCGATGGCGGGTTTGCCTGGGTCGAGACCGGCGAGCGCGCTTGTCCGCCCGACGATGCGGGCGGCTCAGGCGGTTATCAGGACTTCCTCGACCGGCTGGAAGACGATCCCTACGGGGATGAAACCAAGGCCTTCCAGGAGTGGGCCGGACTGGATTTCGATCCGGAGCGCTTCGATCGACAGGCAATCAACGCGGCGATCGCTCGCATGCT
>JBGSMH010000377.1:0-9587 GCA_041740275.1 Phycisphaerae bacterium | reverse complement strand
GAAGCAACAGCTCATCAAATCATTGACGAGGATGAAACGCGAGACTTTTCCGGACTGATCCAAGGGAAGCATCTGACCATCGACGCGCAGGCTCGATCCGCTCAGCGCCTTGACGTCGGCAGGCAGTGAGGCGTCGTTGTTCTCGTCAAATTCAAAGTTACCCAGATCGTGCAAACCCACTTCCAACACCTGCCCGTCGGCGGGCTTTTTGTGCGGCACGCGGGCAGGCTGCGTCGCGGGTACGGTGGTGGGCGATCGGCTCTCGACTGGCCGGGCCGGGACGGTCGGGTCGATTCCGCGGGCTTTCATAATCGCCAACTGACGCTGGGCAAAGCGTTTACGCTCGGCGACCGACTTGGCTTGGGCCGGGTCGAGTTTGCCGTCCAGCTTATCCCATATATCGATCGCCATCTGATACTCGGCGGCGGTGAAGGCGACGTCGGCCTTGGCAAGCAACTCGGCAGGATCGTCCTGGGCACGCAGCACAGGCGATAGCGCCAACAGAATGACAATCATGCCCGCGCAGCGCCTCAGGGAGGCAGGGAACGGGCGGGTGAAAATTGGCGATCTCAGGTTCATCGGTGGTCCTGTCGATGTCGGGGAAATTATTCCCCGACCAGATTATCCGCAACACTCGTCGAATAGGCTTTGAGTGCCGGAACCAGTCCTGCGACGACCGCCAGCGCGATCGCCCAGATGAAGTATAGCAATTCCAGCCAGCCAAGGCTCGCCCAATTAAACGGCTGCCCCATCGCCCGATCCAGCGCGACCGATGCGATGGCGGCGATGCTGATGCCCATCATCACGCCGATAACCGACCCGATCAGCCCGATCAGCCCGGCCTCAAGGCAAATGATGCTGAGGATGCGTTTGCGCGTAGCACCCAGGGCGCGGAGGATGGCGATTTCGCGACGTCTGGCGGCGATCGAGTTGTAGATGCTGACCAGGATCGACACCGCCGCCACCACCGAGACCAGGATCGCCAGCATGAGCAGGATCAGGCTGGATCCGCGGAGGAAGGTTCGGGTGAACTCGCGCATCTCGGTCGCCGGGCTGACCGCCATTGCGTCGGGGTTTTGGTTGAAGTCCCAGATGATCGACATCGCCGGTTGCCCGCCACGCGAGCGGACGAGGATGGAGTTGATTTTCCACTGCTCACGCGGGACTTCGAGCACGATCCTCCCGTCCTCGAGGTGATAGGCGTGGTCATGGTGCTCGTCGTGGGCTTCCTGCGTCGCGGGCGATGTTGCCGGTTCGGGTTTGGTGAGAGATGGGACGGCGGGCCCGCCGTCTTGCTGGGCGCGGTATTCGGCGACTTTTTTGGCCATGTCACCCAGGGCGTCCCCATGTGCGGGGATCGCAAAAAAGCCGGTCAAGGGGATGAGAATGACGCGATCGAACGCGGTATCGGATTGGGATAGGATGCCGACGACCGTCCATTTTTCGGCATGATCGCTGCCTTTCTCATTCTCATCAGATGCGCCGTGCGAAGCCTGAAAGGCGTCGCCGAGCTTAAGCCCGAGATTCTCGGCGGCCTCGGAGCCGACGACGCACTCAAATTTATCAACGGCAAATCGTTGGCCTTGTGCGAATACGAACGGATGGCCGGGCCGGGGTTCGATCGGCCCGCCCACCAGTGCGAATGCCCCGCCGACCTTATCGACGACGGCCTGGGCGGTCTTGATCACGGAATCGCGATCCTGGCTGGTCGCCAGCAGATCGACCAGCGTCGCCGCATGCGTGCTGGCTTGATCGAGCAGATACTTGATTTCTGGGTCGAATGCCGCGCAAACGTTGCCCAGCGACTCCAGTTCCTGTTGCAGCGAAAACAGTTGCGGGAGCAGCGGACTGTTGGGCGCAACCGGCAATTCCAGCGTCTGGCGCGGGTTGGCCAGCGGTTCAATCAGCTTTCGCGTCTGGGCGAATTCGTCCTGTACCTGCTGTCTGGCCAGCTTCAGTTCGGGAGTTTCAAAGATCTTGGGCTGGGTCGCCAGCAGTTTGAAACCGCGATAGGTGTCGCCGGTCGCGACGGGGATCGCCCACTGCACTTCCCGCCGCAGGCGCGACGCCATGTCGGTATAGACGTAATAGGGGATGGTCGATTGGGCTTCGGAGACCTGGTAGACGTTATTGAGCACCAGTTGCAGTTTCGATCCCTTGGGACCGGCGATCACGTCAAAGCCGAACTCGGACTGCCCAAACAGTTTATCTCCCTCGCGCTGGACGATCAGAATCGCCGTCGCCAACCCCACGCCCAGTGCCACCGACAACACCGTCAGAATGGTTGTCAGCGACCGCTGCCGAAGCTGCTTGAGGATGATTTGGAAGAGGGACATGAGCGGTAGGGCTTGGGGCTTAGGGTTTGGGGATTAGTGTGGGGTGTTTCTGGTTTCGTGGTTTGCCGTAGAAATTTGCGATTCGTTGTTTCATGTCCTGTGTCTTCTGAATTTCCCCTAAACCCTAAGCCCCAAGCCCGAAGCCCCATTTAGTTCCTTCAAATCCACAATCCGCTCCATCTGCTCCGCGATATCGTGATCGTGGCTGACCATCAGTAGGGCGGCATGGACTTCGGTGCAGAGTTTGCGGATGAGATCGAGGACTTGCTGGGCGTTGGTCGGATCGAGGGCACCGGTGGGTTCATCCGCCAGCACCAGTTTTGGCCGATTTGCCAGGGCTCGCGCCACCGCGACCCGCTGCTGCTGGCCAACCGAGAGCTTGGCGGGCGTGTAATTGAGGCGATCGGACAAACCGACCTCTTCCAACAGGTGCATCGCCCACTGGCGGTCGGGTTTTCGATCCGTAAAACTCATGCCGAGCAGTACATTTTCCAGTGCCGTAAAACCGTGCAAAAGGTGGTGGGTTTGGAAGATATAGCCGATGTGCTGCCCGCGGAACACGTCGCGGGCGGCCTCGGAAAGGGCGGTCAGGTCGATGGTGGTTCCGTTGACGTCGATCTTCACCGACCCCCTATCGGGCGCGACGATCCCGGCGATGGTGTGCAAAAGCGTGGTTTTGCCGGTCCCGCTCCCGCCCAGAAGCGCGACCTGCTCGGCATCCGCCAGGTCAAACGCCGCCACATTCAGCACCGCGACACGTCCACCATCGGGGGAGTCGTACGATTTGCGAAGGTTGCGGATGGATAGGGCCATGACAGTGATACGAGACATCCTAGACGACACCAGCATAGAAATGCAAGTGGCTTGCGAATAGATTTTGGGCGATTTGTTGGCTTTGTCGATGCCGCGAAATAAAAACACCCGGGGTGACGATCGGTTGACCGTCACCCCGGGGTGCATTTGCTCTATCCATGATCGATCAGCGGTCTATGCCCGCCGACGCCGACCCAGCGCCAGCCCGGCCAGGCCGAGCATGCCCAGTGTCGCCGGTTCGGGAACGACTTGCACAGAGTCACTGCCGGTATAGCTGCCGATACTGTAGGTGAGGCTCAGATCGATGGGGGCATTCGCGGCCACCCATGAATAATGCTGATCCATTGCATGTTGCGCTCCGCCGACGGGATTGCTCGGGGTTGGATCACTTCCACCTGGCCACCATGCACCGCCCACGCCGACGTAGACCAGTTCGTCTACCAACGTGTTCCCATTTCCGCTGGTGTATACTACGTCGTCAACACCGCCCTTTACCCTGTCATCGCCCCAGTTGACGCCATAGCGGCTCGTGCTGTTGTAGTTAGCCGAACCGAAGTTCCCGACCGCGTCGAGGGAGTTTCCTGAATCGCTGCTATCCAATGACCAGCTCAGATCCTGGAGCCGGAACTGAGCGGTGCCGTCACCATAGGCATGGAGGCCGAAGTGAATGCGCCCTCCAAGTTCGTTGGCGAACGCCCCTGTCGGATTGACGTTTCCACGCCAACTCTTGAATGAAGTGGCGGCAACGTCACCAGCAGTTACGGTACTGCCCTCCTGGCTATAACCAGTGGGGCTGTTGGGGTCTCCGTAGGTGGAGAGGCCATTGCCCAGAGCGTGGAGGGCGTTGCTCATATAGCCGGACCCGCTGGGTGAACCGAAGAGGTTCGGTGCGCCTGACGCATACACATCCAGCGTGACAGCCGCACGACCTTCTTGAGCCGCCACTGACAAAGCGACCACTGCAGACAAAAGCCCGAACGATTTGGAACGAATAGTCTTCACGATCAATCTCCCAACCGGATTTGAATGAGGCACCGGCAAAACCTCTTTTTGAGTTACTGCTAAAGTTGTTACTAACGTTTTCATTGTTTTTCTCCTGTTTTCGTCTCGTTTCTTCGTATCCAAGCCACGCCATCGGAACATCCGGGGCGGGCCACTCTCAGACATTTATTACAAGTTCTCACTCGCTCCCAAGCCCGGGCGGGCTTGGCATTCTCCTCTCGACCGACGACGGTGCCCTTCGGCAGGGACGGGGCTCCCTTGTCAGGGAGCCCCTGGCGTCCGCCTTCAGTTTCGTTTCCTCCGCAGCAGGGCCAATCCGCCGAGGCCGAGCATGCCGAGCGTCGTGGGTTCGGGGACGACGGTGTCGTAGCCCTTGATATTGTCAATGGCAACTTCATTGGTGTAACCGGCTTCACCATTGAAATAGATGAACAACTCACTGGTCGAAACGGGTGTCGCACTGGTACCCCCGCGCAGCGGGTAGGCGGTCGCGCCCAATACGCCATCCACATATGCATCCACGGTGCCGAGCGTATAGTCGGATGAAAGGATAATGCTGTACTTCTGCCCTTCGACGTAGCTGCCAAAAGACTTAACTTTTGTATTTGTGCCGTCGCGCAAGGCGAACATGCCTCCACCCTCGCTCGTGGGAACAACGGCAAAACTGAACGCCCACTGGCTGGCGGTTGCGTTGTATGTGCGGAGGCCAAACAGAACACCGGCACTGTCGGGGCCGCCGTCAATTTCAAAGGGTGCTTGCGACGTGGCCGCAGTGGGTGCGGCCAGCACGCTAATGTCAAAAGTGATGCTCAATTGCGAAGAAACTTGGCCGAGGCTGGTATCCATAAACAGCGCCCCCACCGAGGCATTCGCGGAATTGGTAGTAAGGACGGCGGCCTTGCTCATGCCAGAAACGTTGTCCACGAGGATTGTGCCGCTAGCCGCAGTGGGAGGCGAGCTATAGGCGGGAGCATAGCCGCCCAACGCACCGATTTGCGTGATTGGTGATCCGGCCGGCCCTGTTACCGGGGCCGAACCCACAGTGTCACCGTCGAACGTGATGTCCATAAACTGGGATGCGTTTACCGGGTTGATGGCCATCACGAGTGTACCCGCCGCACAAATGGACAGTAGCTTGGTCATGGTTCTTTCCTTCCTAAAGCTTGCTCGGATATATCCGAGGCAATGACGGGTGCGAAAAAAAGGCCGGCACCCCAAAGGGCCTGTAAATCCCATCACCGGGCTTTCGCCCGGGGGTGGGGGGATGAAGTCACGGTTAAGCTTGTGCGCGACGACGGTGGAGCAGAGCCAGCCCGCCGAGACCCAGCAGCGACAAAGTCGCGGGTTCGGGGACGGCAACCGTCAAGTTGTCAAACGTGACGGTGTAATCGGTATCGCTTTGCCAGCCCTGCAAGAAGGCGGACTGGAGACGCTGCGTCGGGTCGTATTCGGATGAAGAGTCGGTTCCGACCACCGTGCCGTTAAACAGGAAATCGACCGATTCCCCATTGAATCGCATACCCAGCGTATTGAACGCGTCGTAATTGATCGTCAGGTCGGTGCGGTCATAAAACGGACTTCCGCCAAAGCCACCGTATGGGGAGAACATGCTCACCAACGCACCGCTGCTACCCCCATAGTTGTAAATCCCGATGGATGGCCAGGCGCTGTCGGTGCCGTCATCCAGCTTGATCCACAGGTCACCGGCGCGCTTCGACGCGCCGTTCCAGTCCAAGGGGACGTACACATCGACGGTCGCGATCGCGCCGGGCAACCCGTTGAAATCACCCGCCGGGCCGGTCTGAATCCCGTGAAAATTGTAGAACGAGGACTCATAGCCAGGCAGGTCGGCCGACAGGACGGATAGCTTTAGGACGCCATCGCCTGAAGCGTTTACCGTAAACCCACCTGGGTTGTTTCGATCGGGGACATAGTTCGACGCCTGTGCGGCATCCGAAAAATCGTTGTCGAACAGATTCACGGGACTAGCCAACACCGGCAAAGTGGCAGTCGCAACACTACCTGTAACAAAACCCATCAACATCGAATAACGCATCTTCAGCTCCATCACGACGCATCGTGAATAAAACAGACACTTGCTCCATGACATCCCCCTTGAACGACTCGGCACTCGCCAAGCCTGGGGTTGGTTGCATTCGCAACCAAAAAAATCGAAGAAAACGATTTACGCCGCCATTGCTGAACCGCGATTGATGCGGGATTCGTAGCGGGCGCGACGTCCCTGGCGCTCGAGCCGACGCACCGCGTTGGATTTGGCGGCCAGCGCTTTGGTGATTGACATCACTCCATACACCGACGCCACAGGCGTCCGACCGGCGCGGCGATCAACGTACGAGTCGACATAGGAATCCTGAACCGACATGGCACACCTCTGGTAAAGCAAACTCAGCAGACTTTTTTCCGCGTTGGCGACACCGTGTCGCCTGGCGGGTTTGGTTTTTTGCTTCGTCACATTCACATCACGTTTGCATCACGCTGGCTGAGTGATGCGCGGCTGCGTGCGGGACATCAAATCCATCGCCAGCAGACGCAATTCTGAAAAATCTCCGACGTTATCCATCACCGCCATCGCACCGTTGCATCGGGCGGCAAGCTCGTCCTGACGACTCAGCGTCTGCCCGGACTGCGGGTCACACGCCATCGCCCATTTCAGCCACGGGCTGATCACCCGCATCCTTCGGACGAATTGTTCGATCGTGATTCGGTCCTTCCCTCCAGAAGGACCGACCACGACCAAAGCAAAGCGAAGCAGGCTCATCATTTCCAATCCGCGTGAAAGCGTTTCGGCATGGATGTAACTCGCTTCGGCGTCATCTGCCGGGACCGGCAGACGTACGCACAACAAACATGGGACAACAACATCAATCATGCATTTTCACTTTCTAGTCGATTCGTCACCGGTACCCCACAATGAAGCAGCGGCTTAGGGATCGACCCCTCGGATGGATACATTGCACACGGCGTGCCAGGAGAAACTTTGCGACGAGAAAAACCAATATGTGTCTGAAAAAGCAAGCGAATTTTGTGTTTTTTGGAAATGCCGAAGCGTTGGCGCAGACCGGGTTATTTTGAACCAGTGCAAACCCAGTCAGGCGAGTAATCAGACTGTATTTGCGAGTCGGATTCGCATGTCGGGTGATTTTGATGCGCAGGTTAAAACAACCCTATGAAATCGGCGAAAGACCGATCGCGATCGATCGGATGTGAAGTGCGAATGGAGGAAAGCTCTTAAACCGCTTCCAGCACCCGGCCAGCGCGGGGGGCGGTGTCGTGGGCGTGCCGCCACTCAAGGAACCGCTCAATCACCGCCTCAAAGTCGGCGGGGGAGTCGATCAGACGCATCCCGTCGCGCAGCACGCGGCAGGGGTTCATTTGCTTAGCGTACCAACTGACGCGTTTGCGAAACTCGACGATCGCCGAGCGTTCCGAACGGTATTGGCAGAGATTGTAGAAATGATCGCGCATCAATTGGCATTTCTGCTGAATGGTCGGCGATTCGGGGATGACGCCGGTGGTCAGGTAGCTCCAGGTGTCGCGGAAGATCCATGGCTGGCTCAGTGCCGCCCGGCCGATCATCACGCCGGCGCAACCGGTGACATCAATCATCCGTTTGGCGTCCTGCGGGCTGTGAATATCCCCGTTGCCGATGACCGGGATCGATTTGCACGCCGCGACCACATCCGCGATCCCATCCAGCCGCGCAGACCCGCCAAAGCGCATCTCGGTGGTTCGGCCATGGATGGTGATCATTGCGATGCCGACTTCCTCCAGCTTTCTTGCCAGCGACGGTGCAACGATGCAGGTGTCATCCCACCCCAGCCGCAGCTTGGCGGTCAGCGGCGTGTGTCGCAAGACCTTGATCACGCGCTCGACCATCCGCACGGTGCGATCCGGATCACACAGCAGCTTTGATCCGCCATCTTTCTTGGTGATTTTGTCGACCGGGCAGCCCATGTTGATGTCGATGACCGCCGGTCCGCGATCTTCCGCCCATCGTGCCGCCTCGCAGAGTCTCTCGACGTCCGCACCGTACAATTGCATCGAGAGTGGTGAATCTTCCGGGCAGGTCATCGCCAGTTGCATCGACCGAGCCGTGCCGCGCAGGACGCCTTCGGGAGACAGAAGGTCCGTCACCGCCAGCCCAACCCCGCCGCACGATCGCGCGACCAATCGATACGCCACGTCGCAATACCCCGCGATCGGCGCGAGCAAAAGCGGCGTTTCCAGTGTGAGATTTCCGATCCGCAACGGCTGCATGATGGGCAGTATATCCGAGCAGGATCAAACTGGATTTTCCTATGTCCATAAATTTTCCGTCGCCGGGAAACCCATATTTATATGAGAACAGGTCTCTTCGTGTCCTACCTTCGTGACATCGCGAGTTCTGCGCTATCTCTCATTTCGACGAACCGACCGCCCGATCGAACGTTTCGCGCAAGGCGTGCATCTGCTGATCGGCAAGGCGCTGGCCGACCTGGGAGGCCCACCACATGACGGTGAAGATCAGCGTCGCGCCCAGTGCGATCCAAAACCCCCATGCGTGCTGCCGCAGGATCAGTTGCGACAGTCCGAACATGCAGCTGAAAAACGCCACGCAGGCCAGAAACAGGTAGGAGAGTGCGAACGCCGTCCACACCGCTGGCCGGGGACTGAATCTGCCGAACAGTTGCGTGCCGCGCTCGTGGGGCAAAATCGACACTTGCAGCCACGGCGACCAGAATCGTTGCTGGTTCTCGGGCATCGCGATCCACACAAACGTGCCCTCGCAAGGCGATTCAGAACTTGCACCCGGCACGCGCGCCCACTTGGTCCGGACCTGTGCCGTCTCCAGGCCAACCTTTAGTCGCTCGGCCACCAGCGTACACGGGTCTTGCAGATCGACCGTAAAAGTCGGCCTCAGTTTCAATTCCACCTATTGCCTCCGCATGACCTTGGACGTGCAAAATGACCGCGACAGGCGATCCACTGGCAAAACCGTGATATTCTGGCCCAAATCGGGGTGTGGCGCGATCCAGAACCCGCAATCCGCCTGCCCGATTCGACACTCGACGCGGCCGATGCTAACGTCATGATCTCATGAAAGGAACAAAAATGAATCGAACCGTTCTCTATTCCGCGATCGTCGCGGCGGGCCTGATGGGCTACCAGTTTGTCTCGGCCGAGGAACCGGCAGCAAAGCCCGCGACCACCCAGCCGACCGATCAGTACAAGACCGCCAGCTACGGCATCGGGTACGACATGGGCAAATACGTCAAACAGAGCCTTCGGGTGAAGTTGGACGACAAGGCGATCCTCGAAGGATTTCAGGACGCGCTGGCAGCGAAGGATTCAAAGGTCTCGCCCGAAGCGATGCAGGCGGCGATGATCGCGATCAGCCAGGAATTGAACGCCACCGCCGCCGCTGACGCCAAAGCC
>JBGSMH010000376.1:0-6843 GCA_041740275.1 Phycisphaerae bacterium | reverse complement strand
CTTTGCGATGAATCCGCTTCAGTGCGTTGGCTGCGGCAAACTGCCACAGATAGTAATGAATGTTGAACAAACAATAGAAGCTGTTGCGCATCCATCCCAGCCAGCCGGGAAGTTTGACATAGGTAACATGGACGGGGTGGTCGGCATGTTTGTCGCGCAAAAACGGCTCGATGATTGCGCGGTTGTCTTCGTGCGTAACCAGCCAGACCGGCTGCGACCGGGCCAGATCCGCGACGTAATGCCAGCCCAGACCCCATTCGCTCCCGCGTCCCGGGCCGCATGAATAGGCGATGTAGGCAAGCTTGTACGGCATCAGGTATTCACCGCTGGCGTCCGATCCCAGAGACACGATCCACGCGGACCGACTACTCATTAAATCGGTTCACCCCCACAGTTACTGAACCAACTCCTGCAAAGTCTGCATAAATCACCCAGATTACTTATCGGGCGGAGTTCATCCTTCACCCATCCCCATTTTGGATCGATGAAGAGAGACGAGATGTGGCAAATTGTCCTGATTCGCATCAGCACGGTGTCAAAACGTCTCTACAGAAAAGGATAGGACTATGAAAACGTACACTATAGGTGTGGTCGGGATTTTGATGGGTCTGCTCGGACTTGGCGGCTGTGAAGTCGCTCCGGACGCACGGCCGGCTTCCGAAGCGGTCGCGCCGACCACACAGGCGGCGATGACGATCCGGCCGGGGGATACCGTCGAACTTAAGTTCTTCTATGCCCCGGAATTGAACGACACCCAACGTGTCGCACCCGACGGGACACTGATGCTGCAACTGGTCGGACCGACCCAGGTCGCCGGGAAAACCCCCGCCGACGTGTCGGCGGACCTGAAGCAGGCGTACGGGGCGCATCTGAAGTTCCCCGAAGTCTCGGTCATCGTCCGTGACCTGATCCAGCAGAAGGTGTATGTCGCGGGTGAAGTGGTTCAGCCAGGCATGGTCGATCTGCACGGGCCGATCACCGTCCTCGAAGCGGTGATGAACCGTGGCGGGTTTGACATGACCACCGCAGAGATCTCCAGCGTCGTGGTTATGCGCCACGTTGACGGCCAGCGCATCGGCTACAAGGTCGATCTGAAGAGCGCCATTTCCGGTGGCAAGTCCGAAGCGTTCTACCTGCAGGCACAAGACATCGTCTTCGTCCCGCGCACCGCAGTCGTCAACGTCAATAATTTCCTCGAACAATACGTCGCCGGGATCATTCCGCAGACCGGCTTTGTCTATACGCGTCAGACCAGCGACGGCAGTTGGGGCGTTGATACGTCGCGATAGTCGTATTGACCACTCGGGAAAAAGTCTTGGAGGCACCTGTGAACGACATCATTCTACCCAGTGTTAACCGGTCGGATCCGCTGGTCAGCGCCTCACCGCAGGCCAAGCGGGCGTTCACGGGATCGCCGCGCGATCTACTATTCGTCATGTTCTGGCATCGCAAGAAGGTGGTGGCGTTTTTCATCGTCGCCACCCTTCTCACCGCCTTGTCCGTCCTGGCTTTGCCCAGCACCTATCGCAGCGAAGCCAAGCTGTTGGTGAAGATGGGCTCCGACACCGTCACCCCCGATGTCTCAGCGGGCATGTCGGGCCCGATGGTGCAGCCGGTAGTCTTCTGGGAAGTGCAGATGAAGACCGAGTTGGAAGTCCTCCGCTCGCGCCAGATCGCGATGAACGTCGTCGATAAGATCGGTGCCGGACGCATTTTGCGAAAGGGCAACCTCGACGAACTCTCCAAGGAAGACCCGCTCTACAATCAGGCGCTGCTGGCGCTTCAGACGAATCTGAGTCTCGAACTCGTCCCCGATTCCAGCATCCTGCTGGTCGGGTATGAATCGGGCGACGGCAAACTCGCCCGCGACATCGCCGATGCGTATGTCGCGGCGTATCTGGAATTGCGCCTTGCCGTGCGCGATTCGGGCCATGGTGCGACGTTCCTGGCCGGTGAGCGCGAGCAGATGCTGGCCAAAGTGCAGCAGTTGGAAGGTGAAATCCGCAAACTCAAGGATGATGCCGGCGTCGGCAACATCGACGAGCAGCGGCAGATCCTCCAGGCTCGCATCGGCGTGATGCAAAGCGATATCGCCACCGCCCGTGCACTGGCCATCACCACCACCGCAGAAGTGAAGAAGTTGGAAGAACGCCTGCAATCGGTCCCCGAGCGGATCATCAGTTCCGAAACGCTCGAACAGTCGATGAGTTGGCGCGATGAGCAGAAAAAGGAGATCGCCAAGATCGAACTGGATCTGGCCGATCTGCGAGCGCGCTACGCCGACAATAGTCCGCAAGTGCAAATCGCCGAGCAACGCCTGGCGGCGGCGCGCGGGACATTGGCCGCCGGTCAAGGCGGAAACGAACGCGTCGAATCGATCAATCCCGTGTGGCAAACGATGTTGCAGCGTCTGGAAGACGCCCGCACCAACGCCACAGTCGCACTGGCCAAGGAATCGGCGCTCC
Source organism: Phycisphaerae bacterium (assembly GCA_041740275.1). Lineage (GTDB taxonomy): Bacteria > Planctomycetota > Phycisphaerae > Tepidisphaerales > Tepidisphaeraceae > BPJO01. The sequence goes on along the minus strand of JBGSMH010000376.1, from coordinate 4,378 downwards.
AGGCCGAAGTGGACAAGGGACAGGTGACGCTCAAATCGATCAATGATGTCGAATTGAAGATCAAACAGTTGCTCCGCTCGGCCAATCTGCGTGAGGATCAGCTTCGCCAGATTTCGATGGCGGCCGACCGCGAATCGCTGCTGGCGGCGTTTCAAGGGGAAAAACTCAATAACGTCTCGATCGTGCAACCGGCGACGCTCCCGCTTCGCCCGATCGCGCCCAATCGTTTGATGCTATTGATGATCGGCATGTTTGTCGCAGGTAGCGGTGCTGTCGGACTCGGCATCGCGTCCGAAACCTTGTCGCGCACCACCAAACGCCCCGAAGACATCGATCGCCTGACCGCATTGCCGAGTGTGTCGATCCCGATCATCGACGCCCACGGCTTTATCGGCAACGGCTACATGAAGAACCGCGCCGCCGCTTCCGGGGCACGCGTGGCACGTTTGCTGACCGACAATGGCGAATCACAAACCGCCGTCGTCACCCGAGCCAACGGTACTTCCGGCGGCACGCTCGCCCGGACTGCCTCGCTGGGCACCACCGACATCCGCCCGGTTCGCCGCTGGAGCCCGCAGTTACTACAATCGGCACACGGGATCATCGACGGCTTGCTCTTTGATTCGATCCACAACGCCAAACACCAGACCGCGTTCGTCACCGGCCTGATCAGTTGTCGCCCGGGTCAGGGCGCCAGCACGCTCAGTGCCTATGTCGCCAGTGCGGTCGCTGACCGGCTTGAAGCCTCGATCCCGCTGCACCCGGATGACCGCGTGCTGCTGATCGATGCCGATCTGAACGAACCGGCATTGCACCGCTTGCTTTCCATCGACGACAGCCCTGGCCTGGGCGATTGGCTGGCGATCCATTCCGTCGAAGGATCGCCGGTTACTGATTTCACGCACGTGACCAGCCACGCACGCCTGTCGGTGATGCCTTCGGGACGATCCAGCACGCCGATGCGTCTGCTCGATCGGTCGGACCTTTTGATCACCGAAGCGACGCGGCATTTCCGGCACATCGTGATGGATCTGCCCCCCGTTTCCAGCACGCCAACCGCGCTTCGCCTGGCGGCCAAGTGCAATGCGGTGCTGCTGGTCGTCGAGTGCGGCAATTTGCATCAGGAAGTCGTTCGCAAATCCGTCCGCGCGCTCCAGGCCGCTGGCGCGAACGTCGCGGGCGTGATCCTCAACAAACGCCGTTTCCCCATCCCCGACTGGCTTTACCAGCGAGCGTCGTAAACGGCTGTTTGGGTTTCGGTAGTTTCGCAGAAGGTGTGGTCGAACGTGAGCAGTGCGGGTACGAATTCCAGCCAAGCCATCCTATCGCCCGCGCCGGTTTACGAATCGGCGCTGGGCAGGCAATGGCGAATGCACGGCCGGGCGTTTCTCACGCTCTTCGATCAGGGATTGGTCAGCCTCGCCAGTTTCGCGACCAGCTTTCTGGTCCTGCATCACATGTCGGATGACAAGGCGCATCTGGCCTATTTCACGCTGGCATTTAACCTGATGATCTGGGTGGCGGAGTTTCACGGGACGTTGATCTTCACGCCCCTGACGATCCTCACACCCCGCCGCAGCGGACAGGCGTTGCGACAATTTCACGGCAGCACACTGGTACAGCACTTTGGCATCTCACTGGTGGCCACGATCGCGTTTTTGATCGCGGCGATCATCGTGCGGCCGGGCGACCGGGATATGTCCCAAGCCCTGATCGCACTGGGCCTGGGGATGCTGGTCATCGGCTTGCGCAACTATGCCCGCCCGTTTTCGTTCACCATCCGACGCCCGATGGCGGCGGTGCTGGTGGATGCGGCGGTGGGGATTTTGCAGGTCGGGGGCGTGATGGTCTTTGCCTACATGGGCAACCTGACCGCCGCCAAAGCGATCGGTGTGATCGCACTGGCATCTGCAATCCCGGCGATTCTCTGGCTGGTCGCACACCGAAAATACTTCTCGCCCGGCATCAAACAATCGTTCATCGACATCAAAGTCGAATGGCCGCTCACGCGATGGGTGTTCATGTCGGGGATGGTGTGGAACGCGGGGATGCAGCTTTATCCATGGTTGATCGCGGTTTTGAGTGGCAAATTGGAGGTCGCGATCTGGTTCGCCTGCTACCAACTCGCCGCCGTTGCCAATCCGCTGTTGATGGGTCTGCAAAACTTTACCGGCCCGCGTATCGCCGAAGCCTATGCCGAGCGCGACCACGCAAGTTTTATTCGCTATGTCTACAAGACCGCACTCGTGTCGGCCGGGATGATGCTGGGCCCGGCGATCCTGCTGGCGATCTTTGCCAGCCCGTTGCTCGTCTGGATCAGCAAAGGCGAGTTTGAAGGCCACCGCGCCGCGATCATCATGATCACCGGTGCGATCCTGCTGCAATCGATCACGTTCGCTCTCTCGCGCGGCCTATTCGCACTGCACCGGGCAGATGTCGATCTCTACTGTAATTTTGGTCCACTCCTGCTGCTTTTCACGGGTGGGGCGTGGCTGACCTGGACCTACGGTGCCGACGGCGCCGCCGCCAGCATGTTGATCGCACAGGTCATAAGCAGCGGCAGCCGGGCGATCTGCTTTGCGCGGGTCAGTGAAAAGCCGCTGAGTTCAACGGGAGGTGCCGTCACATGACCGCCCTTTCGTTCCCAACATCAAACGTGACGACGTCCGACACGATATCCGCATGGCCTTGGAAGACCGGCTTGGTGCTGTTCGCGTTGTTTGCGATGGCGACATGGTCCTGGAACTCCAGCCAGCGTTGGTATGCCAGCGATAGCGCCGATGTCGGGGCGTTGGTCGATCGTATCAGCGAAGGCACGCTCAACCGACAGGCCGCGTTCGCGCTGCTGGGCGTGTTCGGACTCGGTCTGCTGATGCTGCCTTCGGTCCGGCCGCTTCCGATTAAGTTGGTTATTGCCTATCCGATCATCCTCTTTGTCGGCTGGGCGTATCTGTCGATATTCTGGAGCGTCGATCATGCGCAAACGCTAAAACGTTTGATCGTTTTCTCGGCCATGGTCGTCACCGTGCTTGCGGTTTTGCGGCGGTACGACATCCGCGAGATCGCCCAGATCGCCCTGATCGCCGCCGGCCTGACGATGGCAGTGGGGTTGGTCAATGAGGCACGAATTTTGATCACCGATCGTCCGCCCCTGGGCCTCTGGCGATTCGGCGGAACGATGCACCCAAACCATGCCGGGCTCAATTCCGTCATCGTCATGCTGGCCTCGCTCTACCTGTTCCGCTCGACCCGGACGCGATGGTTTTTGTTGATCTTCATCATCGCCTTCGCGGTCTTGATCTTGACCAAATCGCGTACCGCGTTGATGAGTGGCGTGACCGCGACCGCGGCGTTCTGGCTGCTCTCTGCCACCGCATCGCGGGCCATGGGAATCGGATTGGCGATCGCGTGGCTGGTCGCGGGGGTGATGTGGTTCTCGTCGATGGAACTATTGCCCGATCTATCCGGCGCCGTCAGCATGGGCCGTGAAGACGTCAGCACGACCGATGTCAAAAAGCTGACTGGCCGAACTGACATCTGGCATTTTGCGATCGTACAGGGAGCGCGTGATCCGAACCGCATGTGGACAGGCTATGGGTTTGAAACGTTCTGGACGCCGCAAAACGCGCTGGGCGTGTCGCAGTATGTGAAGTTCAAGATCTCTGAAGGACATAACGCGTACCTGGACTGGTTCTTGGAGTTGGGGATCGTCGGTGCGGGTTTGTACGGATTGATCTTGCTCACCGGCATCGTCCGCTGGACGGCGGCATCGCGCGTCCTGCAAAGCCCCGCCGCGGCACTGGCGGCGGCGACGCTGCTGGGAGCGCTGATCCACGGGTTTGCCGAGTCCTCCATCGGCGACGCCAACCTCCCCACCTTTTTTGTCTATTCCGCACTCGCCGGAGCGGCGTTGCTCAGACCCGACGAGGAGTTTTCGGCATGAAACCACGCATCGCACTCATTTCAGGCGACTTCCCCCCCACCATCAGCGGGATTGGGGATTATGTCGAAAAACTCGCCGGCGCGATGTGGAAACAGCACGCCGACGTGACCGTCCTCACCACCGCGACCGACGCGGCGATCCCGGCATGCGACTATCCGGTTCGCGCCCAAATCACACAATGGACCTGGTCCAACCGCGCCCAGATTCTCGACATCCTCAAAGACTTCGACATCGCCCACCTGCAATACCCGTCCAGTGCGTATGGGCGAAACCCGTTCATCAATTTCCTGCCGCACCTGATCGGACATCACTGCCCGAACACGCGCTCACTGGTGACGATTCATGACTTTCGCGTGATGCGAATGCGCTGGCGGGCGCGGGTGGCACCGATGCTCTGGGGGGTGGATGGCTTGATCCATGTCGATCCACGCGATG
>JBGSMH010000375.1:0-2611 GCA_041740275.1 Phycisphaerae bacterium | reverse complement strand
CCCGGAAGAAAAGAAACCGGACCCCGGACCCGCAGAAGTATCAACGCACGCGACGATGCCGCAGTGACGACCGTTTCTCCTGAGAACATGGGAAAAGTGGCAATAGACAAGAGACCCGAAGATGAATCTTTACCGCCGTGCACTCAACTACTACCGAGAGGAAGCCGTACGCGTCGTGCTGCTGTTGGTGATGATCGCCATCAGCACGCTGTCGGCGACGCTGCAGGTCTACCCGCTGGCGATCCTGGTCGACTATTTCAACAACCTCAAAGGCGCCGGATGGGTCAGTCGCGCCTTTTTTGGGTTTACGCCCGACGGACCTATTCCCACCATCATCGGCATCGGGGTGTTCTATCTGATTCTGAAACTCGCCGAAGAAGTATTGCGAATGTTTCAGACATTACTAAGCATCCGCGTCGGCTACGGCGCGTTGATGCGCGTGCGCTGCGACCTGTTCCGCAAGCTGCAGGAACTGTCGCTGGCGTATCACAAATCCCAACCCCAGGGCGACGCGATCTATCGACTCTCCTGGGACACCTACGGCGTGCAGACCGTCGTGCAGGGGTTCATCCAGTCCGTCGTCGTCAACAGCCTCACGCTGATCTACATGGCGGCGATCATGTTCAGCAACAACTGGCGGCTGACGCTGGTTGCCCTCGCGGTCGGGCCACTGCTGTTTTGGACCACCAAGCATTACGCCAAGATCCTCCAGTCCAAAGCCACCGAAGCCAAGGAGTTCGAATCACAACTGACCACGACCATCCAACGCTCGGCGGCGAGCATCGGATTGGTGCAGGCGTTTAGTCGTGAAAAGGACGAATACGACCGATTCCACGAGACCGTCCACGCCAGCGTCGCCGCCTTCCTGCGACTACACTGGCAGGAACTGCTCTTCTGGATGCTGGTCGGCACGATCCTCGCGTTCGGTGCCGCAGCACTATTGGGCTATGGCGGGTATCTGGTGTATCAGGATCAATGGGTCAACAAGCTCGGCAACGACGGTTTCACGCCCGGACAACTCACCATCTTCTTCGGCCTGCTCATGCAACTGTACGGGCCTTTGAAGAACCTGTCCGGCTCGGCGTCGATGCTCGCCAGCGGCATCGCCGGGTGCAAGCGGGTGTTTGAAGTGCTGGATCGTGACCCGATCATCCGAGACGCCCCCGGCGCGATCTCACTGGCAAAACAACCCCGCTCGCTGGACTTGGACAATGTCGTCTTCAGCTACCGCACCGGCAACAATGTCCTCGATGGCGTCACCTGCCACATCAAGCCCGGTGAGATGGTCGCGTTTGTCGGCTCATCCGGCGTCGGCAAAACCACACTCCTGAACCTCATCCCCCGCTTCTACGATCCGGTCGAGGGCGCGATCAAACTCGATGGCCACGACCTCAGGCAAATTCGCGTCACCGATGTGCGGAAGCATATCGCACTGGTTTTGCAGGAGAATGTCGTCCTGCCCACCAGCGTGCGCGAGAACATCGCGTACGGCAGACCGAACGCGACCGACGAACAGATCAAGAAAGCCGCAGAGCTAGCGGGTGCGGCGATCTTCATCGACAAACTCGATCACAAGTACGAAGAGCAGATCTCCGAAGCCGGCTCCAACCTGTCCGGCGGGCAGCGTCAACGCATCAGCATCGCCCGCGCGCTGCTCACCGAAGCACCGGTGATCATCATGGATGAGCCGACCAGTGCCCTCGATCCGCAACACGAACACCTGATCATCGAAACCCTCAAGAACATCAAGGGACATCGAACGCTCATCCTTGTAAGTCATCGACTCAGCACCGTCGCCGACTGCGATCAGATTTTTGTGATGGATGCCGGCAAGATCGTCGAGCGCGGCTCTCACGTCGAGTTGCTCAAGCTCCGCGGGCTCTACTGGCAGATGGCCAAGCACCAACTCAAGATCGAGGACGATTCACCACCGACGGCATAGACTCAAACCGGTTGGACGGGTTCTTCGGGTTGGTTGATGCGGTAGTAGCCGTTGAGGACCGCGCCGGCGCCGATCGCCAGGCTGGGCGCGGTGACATCGCCGATCAGGTCGGCGTCGGGACCGACCAATACCGTGCCGCGCGATTGGACGGAGGATTTGACTTTGCCGCGCACGATCAGCCCGCCGCAGAGGATGCGGTCGGCGACGACATTGCCGCGCTTCTCGACGACCACCACCCCGCAGGTGTCGATCGAGCGACGCGCCTCATAGGACTTGATCAAGACATCTTCCACCCGCAGCGACTTGTAGCAGTGCTTGCAGGTGATCTGCATGGCGCGACGCGGCACGTCCTGCGGCTTGTTGCAGTAGAGGCAGCGGATCGTCATGCGATCGTCGGAAGATGGTGCGGGTGTGGCCAAGTTGATGAACTTAAGTGGACAGGTCTATGAACGTCGGATCGATCATCCCGGTTCGCTCTGCTGCGGTCGCTGCGGGGCGCGGGTGGCGTTGGATTCAGGCGCAGCCGAAGTCGGTTCGGGTTCATCATCCAGCGTCGGCTCGACGGTATTGTCGGGTAATGATTCGCCGGACTCTTTGAGCAGTTCCTCGTACAGTGCCTGCTCTTCGCCACTCAGCCCGGCCGCGACGGTGGTGGACAGGGTGTCTGCC
>JBGSMH010000374.1:0-6124 GCA_041740275.1 Phycisphaerae bacterium | reverse complement strand
CAAGTGGCTGACGACCGATTGCCGCGAGACGCTGGAGCGTGCCTCGGCGCGCGAAACCGCCGCCCGCGTCGCGGCCGGAGGGTTGGCTCGATCATTGCTGAAGGTCTTTGGGATAGAAGTCGTCGGATTTGTCCGACAAGTCGGCGCTTCGCGTGCTTCGATCGGGTTGATCGATGGTTCGACAGCAGTGGCATCCGATCCGGCAGTTCCTAGCCAGTTGCGCCAATTGCGAGATGCATCGGATGTCTACTGCCCCGACGATGCTGCATCACAGAAAATGCGCGACTTCATCAACAGCGCCAAACTCGCCAAAGACACCGCCGGTGGGATCGTGGAGTGTCATGTCTTTGGGTGCCCAGTCGGCCTCGGTTCTTCGATGACCATCGACGGCAGGTTGGACGGGCGAATCATGGGCGCTGTCGGTGCGATTCAGGCGTTCAAGGGCGTGGAGGTCGGGATGGGGTTTGAGGTCGCCCAACACGCTGGATCAAAGGTTCATGATGAGATCTTTTTCGACGCGACTCGACAGCACCTGCCGAGCCTGGGATTTGTCCGCTCGACCAACAACGCCGGCGGTCTGGAAGGCGGGATGACCAACGGCATGCCGATCGTCGTCCGTGGCGCGATGAAGCCAATCAGCACGCTGGGCAAGCCGCTGCGTTCGATCGATCTAGCGACCAAGCAGCCCAGCGAGGCCGGCTGGGAACGATCCGATATCAGCGCGATCAGTGCGGCATCGGTGGTGATGGAAAACGTAATCGCGTTCGAGATCGCCCGCGCGTTGCTCGAGAAGTTTGGCGGGGATTCGCTGACCGAACTGAAACAGAACTACGTGACATTTCTGGAAACCGCCAGAAAATTGCCGTTATAGTCACCGCGGCTCGGTGCCGGAAAGCGACTTTCGTGTTAACTTTGCGTCCAGCGACGGCATGATCACTTCCAGCGGCGTGCGCTTCCGTTTGATCGCGATCGCCACCGTCACCGCCACCAGTACATAAGACGCCGTTATGTTTTGCCAACTGAACAGTTCCCAACTGTTCCAGTTCAAAAAACGCATGTCGCTGAATGGGTAGAAATAGACGATCGGCCAACCCGGGCCCGAGCCCCAGTAGTCCATCAGCAAATGAACGTGCCCGATCCCGACAAAGAGCAGGCCGCAGAGCAGTTGACGCTTCAGCCCGCGGACAAGCGTCACGCACAAAATCAGCGCCAGCAGGGCGCAGAACGGCAAACCGTGGAACGCGACGTGGTGCCAACGCTGGTAAAGATCGTCGCCGAAAGCAATCCCGAGCCCGTCAAGGTCTTGTGCGGTACCGGCGACCATGCAGGCGAGCCGTTCCTTTGGCTTCAGCGGCAGACAGTTGCCGATCACCCAGCCGCTGAGGATGTGCGTGGGAATGTGCACCTATGTAGTCTCGCGAAGCGATAACTGCGCCCCGCGCCACTCAATTTTTCCACTGTTCGCTTTGCGGATTGAATAACCGAGGATCGCGATCTCGATCGGCACGCTCAGCGGGAGAAGCAGCGCGAACGCCGGGGAGTTGCCCGACCAAATCCACACAAAGCCCAGGCAGATCGTCATGAGCAGCCAATGCGATATTCCTGCGATGAACCAGGCATTCGAGTGAACAGCAAACGCGTACGCGATCGCCGGATAAGCACTGACGACGCACAGCAGAATGAAGCCGATCGACAGAAACATCGGCCAGACGCTGGCGCGGGCGGTGCCAGCAAAGATGCGCGCCCAACCGTGAAACATCTGATTGAGGCTGGTGTGCATGCGCGTGCTGGCCAGTTGCCGACCGGCGGCAAAGCGGGTTTTGAAACCGGCTTTCTTGAGTCGCCGCATCAGTTCGACATCTTCGACGATGCGGTCCTTGACCGCCTCGTGCCCGCCAACCGCGCGGTAGGCTTCGGCACGGATCAAAAACACCTGCCCATTGGCCAATGCCCGGTCGGGTTCTGAGTCTTCGTTGGTCTGATCCGCCATGAACAGCGTCGCCCACGTCCCGGCCAGCAGCGGGAGCATCAACTTTTCGACAAATCGCTCGGTGCGGATCGCGGTCATAATGCTGACGGCGTCAACCGAACGGTCGATCGCATACGCCAGCATCCGCCGCAACGCATCGGGCTGAAGGGTCACGTCCGAATCGACAAAGAACAACCACTCCCCCGCCGCCGCTTCGGTCCCTCGGTGTAACGCGTGACATTTGCCCAGCCAACCCTCGGGAAGTTGATCGATATGGACAACCTGATAGCGATTCGCGTCACCGACAGCCAGATCGTCTCGCAGCGCATCGAGCACCGCGCCGGTGTCATCGCTCGAGCGATCGTTGATCGCGATCAGGTCAAAGTCGGGATAGTCCTGCTGCACGATCCGCTCGATGCACGTTCGCACATGTCCCGCCTCGTCTTTAGCAGGGACGAGGATGCTGACATGCGGCGGATGAGTTGGAAGCGGCGTGTTGGCATTGCGGAGTCGGGTCATCCGCTCGCGCGCCACGACCATCAGATACGCGAAAACGACCCACGCCAGCGGCCCGATCGCGACGTAAGTCCAGAACAAGATCGACTCAACCGATTCCATGGAGCCTTTGGGTCCATTCTTCTCAGCGGTTTCGTGTCGGCCGACCTGTTTGAGTTACGGAATCGGCGTCACCTGCGGCAACGTCGGTGCGGCGGCGGCGAAGTGCTTTTTGGCTTCGCCGACCAGATAGAAGCTGCCGGTGATGCAGATCAGGTCTTCCTTGGTCACCGCGCGGTTGGCGATGCTCAGCGCCTCTTGCAGCGTCTCGGCCACCTGAGCCATCTTTCCGTAAAGCTCGACATACCGCGCCGCCAACTCGTGTGGGTTGGCAGAGCGGATGTTATTCACCCGCGTAAAGATGACCTTGTCGGCACCGCTGGTGATGCGTTCGAGCATCCCATCGACGTCCTTATCCGCACAGCAGGCGAAAATAACGATCATCGAATCGTACGGGATGTGCTGCCCGATGGCCCGCATCATGGCGTCGATGCTGGCACCGTTGTGGGCACCATCGACGATGACACGGGGCATGTTGTAAACGACTTCCATGCGGCCTTCGATGGTCGTCTTGGCGAGTCCTTCCATCGCCTTGGCGTCATTGATCGGAATGCCGCGCGTCTTGAGCTTGTCGATCACCGCCAGCGCCAGGCCGCAATTGATCGCCTGGTGCTCGCCAAAAAGCGGGACCGCCAGGTGCTCAAACTTGCTGGTTTGGGTCGTCAAACAGACCCGATTGTGACGTCCGAGCATTCGGGACGACTCAAAGCGGTAGCTGAATTCGATGGTCTTGCCGCAAATATCCAGCGGCGCACCCACTTTTTGGGCGACTCTTTGCAGGACCGGTTCGACCGAGGGGTCTTGCAGCACCGTCACCGCCGGCACGCCGGGCTTGAAGATCCCGGCCTTTTCCTCGGCGATCTTGGCCAGGGTGTGGCCTAGTTGCTGCATGTGGTCTTTGCTGATCGAGGTCAACGCCGTCACTTCGGGCTTCAGCACGTTGGTGCTATCCAGACGTCCGCCCAATCCGGTCTCTACAACCGCGATATCGACCTTCTGATCGGCGAAATACTTGAACGCGATCGCTGTCAGGGCGTCAAAATAGGTCGGGTGCGGCTTGATTTTGGTCGCGATGGGCTCGATGAGCTTGGTCAGCTTTGCAAAATCATTGGCCGAGATCTGCTCGCCATTGACGACGATCCGTTCGCGAACATCGACTAGGTGCGGGCTGGTATAAAGCCCCACGCGGTAGCCGCAGGCTTGCAGCATCGACGCGATCATCGTGCATGTGCTGCCCTTGCCCTTGGTACCGGCCACATGGACCGAGCGGAATGCGTCCTGCGGGTTGCCCAGTTTCTTGAGCATGGTCCGCATACGATCGAGATCGAAGTTTTCACTGGTGTAGCGCACGATGCGAAGTTTTTCGTAATCGGCCAGCGTCTGCAAGAACTTATTGGCCCGGTTCATCGCCGACGACTGGGCCACGGGGTTGACGTCGGGGGTTAAGGAAGCGATAAAGGGCGATTTGACTACCCTCAGTGCCGGATGCTCCGGTTGCTTGTAAGTGGACCGTGCCGCAGGAACTGCGACGGTCTTTCGGCGGGTTGTCGAACGCTTAACCTTTGCACGAACTGGCATATCCGCATTATGTTACCGGGCTTAGGGCAATGCTGCAACTTTTTGACACAACCGCTTGAAAAACAAGCACTTACGGTTTCGACAGGGCTTTGTAGGAAATGGGTTTTCCGCCTCTGTTGAGTCACTCCTAACGTTAGTAATTTGTTAGCGACAATAAGTCCATGCCAACACCCAAGAAGAATAATATCGAGTCGGTTGCATTCGTCAGTTTGGGCTGTCCGAAGAACCTGGTCGACAGCGAGCGGATGCTCGGACTGCTGGCCGGGGACGGGATCGCGATCACGCCCCATGCTGATCAAGCCGACGCGATCGTCATCAACACCTGCGGCTTTCTGGAAGCCTCCAAGGAAGAGTCGATGCGCGAGATCAATGACGCGATCGCGCTCAAGCAGGCCGGTCACTGCAAGCGGGTGATCGTCGCGGGGTGCCTGGTGCAACGTCACAAGACCAAGTTGCTCGATGATGCGCCGGGGATTGACCGTCTGGTCGGCGTTTTTGATCGAGAGCACATCGTCGAAGCGGTTCGCGGCGTGGAAAACCCGCGCCAGGCCCATGGGCATTATCTGGGCAAATATCACGACCTGAGCACGACGCTCAGTGAGCAGTTGGCAGTGGGCGGTGGGCAGGAATCGCTGCCCGCTACGAAACGACTGGCGCTATTCGAGGACGATCGCGCCCGGCTACGACTGACGCCCCGGCATTACGCATATCTGAGGATGAGCGAGGGATGTAACCAAGGCTGTTCATTCTGCACGATTCCCGGCATTCGCGGTCCGATGCGGAGCAAGCCGATCGACCAGATCCTCGCCGAAGCCCGCGAACTAGCCGCCGACGGTGCGGTAGAGCTGAATCTCATCGGACAAGACACCACCAGCTACGGAACCGATATCGCCTATGCCGAAGGATTGTCTGGCTTGCTCAAAACGCTGGATAAACAAGCCCCGCGCGACGTCGCGTGGATTCGCCTGATGTATGCGTATCCGTCCTGTTTCACCGATGACATGATCAAGACGATTGCCAATTCCGATCGCGTGGTGAAATATATCGACATGCCTTTGCAGCACATCAGCGATCGGCTGCTGACGCTGATGAAACGCCGCGTATCGCGCAAGCAGATCACGACGTTGCTCGACAAGCTGAAAAAATGGGTTCCGGGCATCGCGATTCGCACAACCTTTATCGCCGGCAGTCCGACCGAGACCGAAGCTGAGCATCAAGAGTTAGTCCAATTTGTGCAGGATTACGGGTTTGAGCACATGGGCGTTTTCCCCTACTCGCCCGAACCCGGCACGCCGATGGGACGGATGCCCGATCAATTGCCGGATGCCGTTCGTCAGGCGCGGGTTGAAGAGCTGATGCTGGCGCAACAACAAGTCGTCTTTGCACGCAACGAGGCCCGGATGGGCGAGACGGTGCAGGTGATGATCGAGCGGCAGGATCGGGATCTGAAAAGCATCTACGTGGCACGCACGCCGCAACAGGCACCAGATATTGACAGCCTGGTCTTCGTCTCGTCGAAACAGAAGCTTTCGCCGGGCGAGATCGTGAGCGTCAAACTGACCGACTTCAAAGCCTACGACCTCATCGCCGAAGTTCCGGCGAAAAAGCGTCGGAGTCTGTCGGTGGTAAAGGCTTGAGTCGCAGGATCAATATGCCGCAGGTTAGGGGGATGACTGTTTTGCCTAATTCGGTCATGACTTGCCAGGCAAAGAAGACTGGTGCGTTCATCCCTGGAACGCGTCCGTAGGCGTTGAATGAGACGATGTAAATGGTGACTCCCGCAGTGCACGCAACAGCCGCGCCCGCAAGGAGTGCCCCGATCGCCAACCCGGTTTTGGCTGACATATCGCCTCTTAATCCGCGACTACAGAAGACTACGACGATGACATATCCCAAGATCTCAAGCAGTGCTATTCCCGCAGCAATATTGACCGTTGGCGAAGGTTTGAAGGATGTGGATGT
>JBGSMH010000373.1:0-2737 GCA_041740275.1 Phycisphaerae bacterium | reverse complement strand
ATCCCCATCTGCATCGCTGATAGTCGCTTTGCATGCGGATCGGGCAACTTCGGTTCGTCGGCGTGCAACGCGTGCCAACCCAACTCGGCATCCACCGACTCCACCCCGATCCACCGCTCGGCCAGTGCGCCCTTGCCCGATGCGGTCACATACTGAATCCGACTCTGCGCCAACACCCGGCCCACGGCGATCGCGATCGGCCAGGTCAGGACAAAGTCCCCCAAAGCGGCGTTGTGGAAGATGAATACGTTGCGACGCAAAATCGAACTCACTCAATGCACTGACGATCATTGTGCCCGGCGACTACTCCGCCGTATCAATCCACCCACCGGCCAGCACCACGTCGTTGTCATAGCAGACCACCGCCTGCCCCGGCGTGATCGCACTTTGCGGCTCATCAAAACGCACCGTCAATTCGTCGTCGCCCGTGATCGACACCGTCGCCGGTTGCGGCGTGTGGTTGTAGCGAATCTTCGACTGACACCGCAGCGTCCCCGACGCACGCAACCGGTCGCTCAGGACGTTGATCTGATGCGCGACCAGCGTTCGCTTCATCAACAATTCCTTCTCGCCCAGCACGACCTGATTGTTAGCCGGGTTGATATCGACCACATAGATCGGGTGCCCGAACGCGACCCCCACGCCTTTTCGCTGGCCGATGGTGAAATGCTGGTGGCCTTCGTGTTCGCCGACCACTTTTCCGTCCGATGTCACCAACTCGCCCGCCCCAAACGTGTCCGGCGAGCGACGCCGCACCAGACCGGCGTAATCCTGATCGGGCACGAAACAAATCTCCTGACTGTCCGGCTTATTGAACACCGGCAGACCAAACTCCTCGGCCAGCTTCCGCACATCATGCTTTTCAAACTCCCCGATTGGGAGCAACAGCTTCTGAACATGCGTTCGCGGCATGCCAAACAGCACATAGGATTGATCCTTCTTATGATCCAATCCGCGCAGGAGCGTCTTCTGTCCAGTCTGAGGATCATTGCCGACGCGGGCGTAATGACCCGATGCGACAAAATCCGCTCCGACCGCCTCTGCGTATTGCGCGAGTCGGCCAAACTTCAGCCAGTCATTGCACCGCACGCACGGGTTGGGCGTTCGGCCACGGTTGTATTCGCTGACGAAGTAGTCGATCACCCGCCCGAAATCCTCCTGAAAGTTCAGGACATAAAACGGGACATCGAGCATCTGCGCCACCCGCCGGGCGTCGCCGGCATCGAGCACCGAACAGCAGCCCTGTTTGTTCTTCACCGGCGCCGCCGAGTCGATGGCGCACTCTTCTTCGGGCGCATCGACCCCGTTGGGCGATCCGAGGCGCATAAAACACCCGACGACCTCGTACCCGTCGCGCTTCAACAGCGCCGCCGCGACAGAGCTATCCACCCCGCCGCTCATTGCGACAACGACTTTTTTTCCGTGAGAAGACACGATTTGACTATAGTCGATGAACCGCGTCGTGTCTTTTGTTGATAGGGCTGGGGGCGTAGGGCTTGGTGGGAATTGCGATTTCGCATCTGAAATCCTTCCGGGTTAGCCGCGACACGCAGTGGAGCGCTCTTCCAATTCGCGCTCCACTTCGTGTCGCGGCTAACCGCTATTTCCACAAGGATGGGGAATTTGCGGGATTGGATCATTCCATATATGTCACCGTAGCGGTCCGCGCCAAAACGCAACTACATCGCAAATGCAAATGCCCGACAATATTTGTCCGACCCTAACGCTCCAAAACCGCGCTTTCACTCGCCAGCTACACGGACTAACATGCTTCGGTTGCGCCATATTTGTGGGCGCGCGGACGACCTAATCATTGCTATGCCCCGAAACAATTTGCTCTCAATCCTCGGCAAACTTGCTGCCGTAGCATCTCTGCTCGTAGCTTTAGGCGCGAGCGCTCTGTGGTTACGCACGTACTTCGTCAAGGATGATATCCTGTTCGCTCGGCCGCGCGGCAGCTACCAATCGTTCGCAATCAAGACTTACCCTGGCACTATAGATTTGGCCGTCCTCCGAATGACGCTTCCCATATGGGAACAGCCATATTGGACCGTCACGAGGATCGGATCTGCAGATCGACAGCGAAGCCGAAAGTGGGATCGAGAGAATACCGTACTCGGTTTTGGCTATCTCCAAACTCATTTCAGCGGCCAGCATTTTATTATGAAGTCCAACTACTCGGGCTACTGGTCGGAACTATACGTCCCCCTATGGGCAGTCGTGGTTGGGGCGATAGCATGGCCGATTATCGCAATCTGGCGTAAGTTTCGGCGACCGCATGCGACCACGGGTCGAGGTTTCGAAGTGCGAAGTTCGTAGAGTCCGCGCTGGCCGATCGCACGCATCTTTGCCGCTATACGGTTTGACTACATTCGTGGCATGGGTTTCGAACCCATGAGGTGCGTACTCGCATCGTTTGCACCTAGGCATGTACGATGAAAGTGCGTCAGCGATTGGTGAGCCAGGTCGCTGACGCTCCTACTTTTTCGCTTCGCGAACGGCCGGGGTACCGGCCTCATGGGCTGGAAGCCCATGCCACGAAAAATCAGAGGACACTGTGTCGAAAAACGATCCGCCACGGCAAGCCTTACCCGCCCGTGGCGCGGATCGTTCCCTCGTAGAAATACGCCCCCAGGCCGATGGTGAAGATCAGTTGGCCGTACATGGCGTGCTCGATGCTCACTGCCGACAGCGATCGGGTGCGGTCGTAGCGCCAGGCGAAGATCAGCCCGCCGAT
>JBGSMH010000372.1:0-1996 GCA_041740275.1 Phycisphaerae bacterium | reverse complement strand
CCACCACCGGCACGACGATGAAGTAATACCCCGTGGAAATCGGCAAATCGAACGCGTTCCCGGCCAGCATCGCAGAGACGATCACCGTCAGGTGAACCGGAAACGTGATCATCAACGCACCGAAGATCAGCAGCGGCCTCTGGCGATAAAGGCGGACGACTTCGATCACCTTTTGCACATGCGTTTGCATCGGTGCCTTGGCGACCAACGTGTAAAATCCCAACTTTTCGCGCAGGCCGCGCCAATAGACAACGATCGAAAACCCAAGCACGCCGGTGAGGATGATGACCGCACCGATCGCCACTTGCAGGCAGCGTTGGGCGACCGGATCGGATCGATCGGGCGAGGTTGCGTACTGGATCGCTGCCATCACCCCGCCGAGGATGACCAGTGCGATCAGGCCAATGACGCGATCGACAATCACGCTCATCACCGCTGCTGTGCGACGAGTGGGGGCTTGTTTTGCGGCGTAGTAGGCCTTGAGCACATCGCCGCCGGTTGAACCGGGCATGAACGAGTTGTAAAAGCTCCCGACCATGTTCAGCACAAACGCACGCGACAACGGGATCCAAATGCCCAGCACCCGCAGCAGTTGATGCCAGCGGAGCGTGGTGAACATGAACGTCAGCGGCATCACGCAAACCGCCGCGATCAGCAGCATCGGATCGGCACGGCGGACCATCGTCTTGGCGCCGACCACCACGCGTGGCTGCGGCACATCAAGTTGATATCCCATCAATTGACCCGGCGCGACGAATATTCCCGATTGACCATTCGGATCGAGAACCAGCACATCGCGAATCGCCGGGCTTTTGTCGATATCGCCGACCAAACGCATGCCGAGCAATACCGCGGGTTTGCCATCTGCAAGCGTAACCGTCTTCTGATCCGGGCCGTTGATGACCCGATCGCGCGGCACGATCGCGTTCTGACCCGTGGTCGGATCGACATAGGTGAATTGGGTCGCGTTTTCGTCGCCCGCTACCAGCACCGCATCAAACGGAAGATTCTGGGCATCCAGAACCTGTATGCGGTCATTGAGATGGATATTGGTGACGACCCAATAGACGCCGACGATCGCGATCGTCCAGCGCAGAATGAATCGGAACAGTTTGCCCGCCTTGGGTCGTTGCATGGAATCGGTTGATTGTGAGGATCAACGCCCCAGATGCAACCGCAGGGTGTCAGGAATCGACCGCGAGGCTACGCCCCGGTCGATTCTTCCAACATGCGGCGGAGGTAGTTGTTCTCTCGGCGGGTGGCTTCCAGATCGAAAACCAGGTACTTGATGCTCAGCCGCAGGTAGTCCAGCGATTCCTGAAGCGAACTGACGGTGGCGCGGAGCTTTTCGTGACGCTCACGCGTCTCGTCGGCCATCTTCTCCAGTTTCGCCCGTTCGGCGGCGGGCAGGGTGGAGATCTCGCCCATCAGTTCGCCGAGTTTGTTTTGAAATTCGCCTTCGCTCATGACTGCTCCCGTGGCGTCTGGCACGCCGGTCTACGCCCGATCCATGGGACTGCTGGCAAAGGGTGTTCCACACCGCTTGTTACATCATTGTATGCCTGTCGCGTCGATCGCAGACGCCATAGGCTTCAAGGCTCATTGTCTCCCGTAATCAATACCCCGCCAACCCATTCGTCCCAACAACTTGCGTGGATTTCGACAACCCCCGTCAATCTGCATCAAACGGTTGGGTTTTATCGGTCGAATGGTTTGGGGCGTCTGCCAGACCGATTTTCAGCCCGAACTGCCCCGATGTTCTTGGACGTGGGCGCACGGCGTGTACAATTGGACACAGGTCGATCAGGAAGGACCAAACCCGCATGAGCCGTAACGACAAAGACAAGCTCGCCGACGCGTTGCACGCCCTCACCGGAGGCGATGACCATGAGACGGACGAAACCGTTGTTGGGGAGACGCATGTCGCTCCAGAACCCGAACCGATAGCACCTGAGCCGACGCCCGCCCCGGTTGCCCTGCCGCCAACTGTGGCTCC